>JAICWZ010000393.1 GCA_025966355.1 Thermomicrobiaceae bacterium | reverse complement strand
GTGCGCCAGCACGGCGAAGCTGAGCGCCGAGCGCGGATGCGGCGCTTCGATCGGACGACGCGGATGGCCGATCCAGGCGATGCCGCTCATATTCCCGCGCCAGTGGCAAACACGCACGTCGTGCTCGCGCAGCAGGCAACTTGCCTGCGCCGCGAAGCGCCCTTCGATGAGATGGCTGACATCGAGTTCACGTCGCTGTCGCCGGTTCAGCCGCGTCGTCGCCATTCACCCGCCTTCAGCCCAAGTGTACGTTCGCGAAGCACAGGAGACGAGTGATTATCTCGCAGAGGCGCAGAGGACGCAGAGTATTCATATATTTATCTCTGCGCGCTCAGCGTCTCTGCGAGAGAATCACTCGTCCTCTTACGACCCGGCTTCGCTCGCGAACGCGTTGAGTTGGCGCTCGACACCGATATCCAGCGGGGTGTCGGTTTCGGACAGGAACGCTTCGGATTCGAGTCGGGCGCGCAGGGCGACACAGACGCTGTGGGCGATGATGACATGCACATCCTCGACCTGCTCGATCACGTCGCTCGGCACACGCACGCTCTGGTCAACCAGATTACCCAGGCGGCCACCGGAGCGGCCGGTCAGCGCGATGGTGCGGGCGCGCGCGACACGCGCCGTCTGCGCGGCGAGCAGCACGTTGGGCGAATTGCCGCTGGCGCTGATGAGCACCACCAGATCGCCGGGGCGCGCCAGCGGTGCCAGCTGCTCGGCGAAGACCCTGTCGTAGCTGGTGTCGTTGCCCCAGGCGGTCACGAGCGGCATGTTGTCCGTCAGCGAGATGGCGCGAAACGATCGTTGCTGGCCGCCACGCACGCCTTTCGCCAGGTCACAGACCCAGTGCGAGGCGGTTGCCGCACTGCCGCCATTCCCGATGAAGTAGACCGTGCCGTCACGCCGGTGGCAGTCGAGCAACGACTCGGCGACGTCGCAGATCGCGCTGGCCGGCATATCGTTCGCCAGATCCGCGATCTCGTGCCAGTAGCGTTCAATGGTATGTCGCATCATGGACATCACGTCCTCTCGCATTGACGATGGCAAGTCGCGCCTCGTCGTCCGCCTCACGTTCGTCGACCGTTCGTGCCCCATCCGGTTCGAGCGCGAAACGCAGTTCGCGCAGGCCGTGCCGGCGCAGCGCCCGGCGTACCGCTTCACGTCGATCCGGCACACAGGCGAGGAGCAGGAAGCCGCCGCCACCGGCCCCGACGATCTTGCCGCCGAGCGCACCCTGCTCGCGGGCGAGCGCGTACCAGCGGTCGATGGCGCTGCTGGAAATAGCCGTCGAGAGCTGCTTCTTCTGCTGCCACCCGCGATCGAGCAAGCGCCCGACGTCATCGAGTTCACCGGCCAGCAGTGCCTGTTGCACGTCACTGGCGATCGCCTTGATCTGGTGCAGCGCCTGCTCGACAACCGGCTTCTTGCGGCCGGTGTCGGCTCGCTGACCGCGCAGAATTTCGGTCGAGTTATGCTGTCTACCGGTTGCAAAGAGGAGCAGGCGACGGTTGAGATCGCAGAGCGTCTCATCTGAAAGACCGAGCGGCTGCACACGCACTACGCCTGGCTCAAAGACGATGGCGTTGAGCCCGCCGAAGGCGCTGGCATACTGATCCTGCTTGCCGATCGGCATGCTTAATCGGCTGATTTCCAGCTCGCAGGCGAGTTCGGCGACCTGCTCCGTCGTCATTTCAACCGCGCAATACGCCGCCAGGGCGCGAACAAGCGCGACGGCCATGGCGCTCGACGAGCCGAGCCCGGTCCCCGGCGGAACGTCGGAGCGCAATGAGAGATCGATGCCGTCGTGAAGCAGCCCGCGCTTGATGAACCATTCGATGGCCGCTTTCGGCAACGCCAGCGGCTCAGCAACGTCCGGCCGCAGACCCGGTGCGAAGCATTCGGAAAGTTGGTAGTCGGCGGAAGTGATGCGGATGCCGCCGTCGCTTGACGGACGCACCGACGCCGAGCAGTAGCGGGTGATCGCGCTGCTTACCACAAGTCCACCGTAATTCAGGTAGTAAGCATCGATATCGGTTCCGCCACCGGCGAAACTAATTCGGAGTGGTGCGTGTGCGATCACCATAGGGAACCTCCTGCGGCGTGCTATGGCCAGCTCGTTTCCGTCAGTGGCATGACCATCACCTCGGGGATCGTCGATTCGGGCGGCAGCATGGCCGCGAAGACGATCGTGCTGGCGACGTTGGCCGGATCCTGCAAATTCGTCTCATCGGGCATCGGGATACCCTGTTCGGCAAAGCGATCGAAGAAATGTGTGCGCATCCCACCGGGGATCACCGTCGTCACGCGGATGTGATCGGCTCGCCCCTCGACGCCGAGGCCGCGGCCGAAGCCGACCAACCCCCACTTGGAGGCGTGGTAGGCCGACGCGTTGGCCCAGGCACGGGTGGCAGCGGTGGAGGCGACGTTGAAGATCTGGCCGCCACCCTGCCGGCGCATATACGGCATGGCGGCTTTGGCGAAGAGGAAGGGGCCACGCAGGTTGACGCCGATCACCTGATCCCACTGCGCGACGCTCATCTCGTCGACCGACAGCGTATGGTCGATGGCGGCGCAGTTGACGACGATGTCGAGCCGGCCAAACTGCCCGGCGACGCGTTCGACCGCATCGAAGACAACGCGTTCGTCGCTGACGTCGCAGCCGATGGCGACGCTTTGCGCGTCGTAGCTGGCCAGCGCATCGCTGACCTGTTTCGCGGCCGCTGCATTGATGTCGCAGCAGGCGACGATACTGCCGGCGCGACCGAAGGCATGCGCGGTCGCTTCACCCAGGCCGCTTCCAGCCCCGGTGACGAGGACGACTTGACCGGTGAGTCGATTTTCCGTAT
>JAICWZ010000114.1 GCA_025966355.1 Thermomicrobiaceae bacterium | reverse complement strand
GGGCAGATGCTCGCGACCAATTGGGGTGCCGCCAAAGAAGCGGCCGGGCGCATCGCCGATGCCAAGCGCGTCTTCCTGGTCGGCATCGGCACGAGCTATCACGCGGCCCAGATCGGCGGCTGGTTGCTGCGCGCGGCCGGTTCCGACGCCCGCGCCGTCATGTCGTACGACTTCGCTGCCTATCCCGATTCCTACCCGCTGCGTCCCGATGACGCCGTCATCATCATGGCCCATACCGGCGTCAAGCACTTTTCGGCCGAAGCCCTGAAACGCGCCAGCGCCACCGATGCCGCGATCATCTCGATCGGCAGCCAGGCGGCCGAGCATCCCGGCTCGCAGCAGATCCTGCGCACGATCGATCGCGAGAAATCGGCCGCCTACACCTCTTCGCATACCACCGCCATGACGGTCCTGGCGCAGATCGCAACCGAACTCGGCGAGCAACGCAACTCAAAGGGCACGTCCGGTTTCCGCGCCGCGCTCATGGCCCTGCCCGATCAGATGGCCGATGCGCTGGCCCGCGAGGATGAGGTTCTCCCTATCGCGCAAGAGGCGATCAAGCGGCTCGTCTACGCCACCGGCGCCGGCCCGAACGCGATCACGGCCAGCGAAGCAGTCATCAAGGTGCGCGAAGCGGCCTACGGCCAGATCGACGCCCTGCCGATCGAGCAGTTTCTCCATGGCCCGATGGTGACAGTCAACGCCGAGGATCTGGCGATCATGGTGCACGTCGCCGGCAACGGCGCCCAGCGCGCCGCCGAAGTTTCGCGCGCGCTCAACGGCCTCGGCACGTCACTCTGGATCGTCGGCCAGCCGATCGACGGCCTGCCGGATGTACCGGTCTTCACGCTACCAGCCATCGACGAAATGATCTCGCCCCTCCTTGCCGTCGTCCCGCTCCAGATCCTCGCCTACCACATGGCGACACTGAAGGGCGTCCACCCGGACACCTTCCGCCGTGACAACCCGATCTACGCCGAGGCCTTCGCGCACTCGAAGCTGTAAGGACGAATACCTCGCGCAGAGACGCAGAGGCGCAGAGTTTTCTTGATAAAGATACTCTGCGTTTCTGTCTTTCTACGCTTCTGCGTTTCTGTACAAGACATTGTCACAAATCATTCAGCACGATTCGCTTCTGGTGCTATGATGCAAGTAGCGTATACGTCATCGTTGACTGTGTAACGCAACACAAGAGATCAGAGGCAAACAATGGAGACGGTACTTTGGATTGCGCTCGGTATCGGAGTTCTCGTGTTGCTGATGGCCGTCTCCATGAAGATCTCGTCGAGCCGAGGCTATCTCGGTGGCAAGAAGACGCCAAGTCAATACGTCGATGAATCCGACACTCGGTATCGGGGCTGGTGACCGGGAATGAAATCATCAACGTCCCCGAAGAAGCGCAGGTTGCGAGCGACGACACGTTCAACGCTGAAGAGACTGCTGGTTCTCATTGCACTTATCTCTTCTCTCGCGATGCTGGCTGCCTGCGGGCAAAATGCCGTCAGCCAAGCTCCACCCTCTCCAACACCTGCCGCAACACCTGCCGCAACACCTGCCGCAACGCCGGCGCTCCCAATCGCCGTAACCGACGCGGGCTTCACCGTCTCGTTGGTCAAGGTTGAGCCGAAAACAAACAGTACCGCAGTCACGTTTCGGGTTGAGGCAGTGCCGGGCAATCAGACCGCGAACATGGACTTCTATAGCGGACTCGAGCCGTTCAACTATGCCCTCACGGGCGCCAGCTGGGTGAATGATCAGTCGGGCGCGCTCAAGATGATTGGCGATCGATCAGTGAACCCACCGCGCCTTGTCGCGATCGAGGATACGTTCGACCTCTCCCTGACTCAGGATGCATCCCAGCCGGTTGAGATCACGATCAACGCGCTGCCGTTTCGCGGGAGTAACCCATCCGTGCGAGATGGGAACGTTAAGGGTCACTGGGACTTTCGCTTCACGCCAGGTTCAATCCAGCCTCTGCCTTCGACGCACCTATCGGTCGAGCAGAACACGAAGGCCGACGGCGCGATGTTCCTGCTCAATGCCATCGAACAATCGGCCAAACAGACCGTCGTGACGTTCCACGCCATGGCGGATTCCGGCGGGCGCCTCGGGGCAACCAGTATCGTTGCCATATTGCTGGACGGCAGCATCGTCTCTCCACAACGCGTTGAGGATGGCGCAGAAGAAGCCAAGATCGCCACGTTCGACGCGCTGCCGGCTGGAGAAAAACTGACCTTCGCGCTGCAGCCGACGCTGGTTGAGGTCAAGCAGCCCATTGATCTCACCATTCCGGTCGATGGACAAGCCGTCGCGGCTGGGCAGGCCAGTCAACCGATCCCGCTCTCGCTCACGCAAGTGGTTGGCGGCGAAAACCTGGGCATCACATCCGTCACGCCAGGCCCGGATTCATTCCAGATCCGCATCGAAAACAAGCAGCCCGACCACAGCGGTCGCGTACTGCTCTTCATGCCGGGGCCGACCGATGTCACGCTCAAGGACAACCTCGGCAACACCTATCCCATCATGGGCGGCACCTCGAACTTCGGGAAGTCCGACCTGCTCACGATGTGGGCCGATGCCAGCACGCTCACCTTCAAAGGCACACTTGCTCCTGGCGTGACCGAACTGACGCTCCACACCGATAGCTACGCGCGCCAACTGCGCGGCCCCTGGAAGATCAGCGTGCAACTGCCGGTGCCGGACAATGGCTAGCGCTGGGCAGGCAAACTGTTCGCCGCGAAATCTAACCGCCTGTCAAGCACATGGAGTAGTCCGAACGCGCCAAGTTGCGCAATTCGGAATGGTGGCACGGATTTCGCTGCAGTTCCCTCAGCATCGGGGACGAAAGGATACGAGGGAGATGTTCGGAGGAATCGGCGAACTGATCCTGATCGCGTGGCTCTGGCTGATCGGCTGGCTGGTCTACAAGCTGATCGTGACCATCGGCAGCGGCCGCCGCAAAGGGTAGGCGGCTAGACGAGAACCTGCCCAGCTTCACGTCATGAGTGCCGCCTGATACGCGGCACTCGTGTGATCGTGTTGAACCGGTTACTGCCCGTCCCACTCCATATCGCGATCCAACGGCCAGATCGGGCGGCGGACGTGCTGGAACTCGAAGCGTTCGAGGTTGGGGTTGGCGGCGCCGGGGGCGTCGACTTCGATGATCGTCTGGGCGATCGGCTCGAAATCGGCGCGGAAGTGGCCGCGTGACTTGATGACGAGCAACGGCTCGCGCTCCGGCTGGATGCCGACCACCCGGAAGTAGCCCTGGTCGTTGGCCGCCTGGCGGATGCTGACGACCACCAGCTTCATGCCGCCGACGTCGATACGCGCTGTTGGGCCGCAATGTACCGCGCGACCGCGCACGACCGGTCCCCAGCCGGTGAAGCTGCCGTCGCTCAGCGTCACGACACGTCCCTGCACCTCGATCGGCGCGCCGTAGAGATCACCGGCCGCATGCCCGCCGATCTGGAAGGTGCCCTCGCCACCGATGCCGAGCTTCATCGCCTGTTGGACGGCTGCCGGATCCCAGACGCAGGCTGCCGCGCCGCTGGCACCGCGCCGGATCAGATCGCGCAGCAGTTCGGTCGTATCGCCGGAGCCGCCGCCGCCCGGATTGTCGGCCACATCGGCCAGTACGACCGGCTTGTCGCCGCCCATGGCCACCAGTTGCAGCGCCTGCTCGACTGCCTCCGGCACCTTCGGGATCGATTTCAGGAAATCATCGCGGATGCTCCAGGCATAGCGGCCCATCTCGTCGGCGCAGCGCTGGCCGAGCGCCGGATCGGTCGCGGTCACGATGATTGAGGTGCCCGCCTGGTCGAAATCGGCGAAGGGAAAGCCGCCGAAGACCGAAACGTTGACGATCCCCGGCCCCGCTTCCCACTCGTCGCCGCGTTCGATAAGCGCCTTCATCGGCCCCTCAGCGGTGCGCATATTGATCGTGGCGGGCAGCATCGGCGGCTTCGAGATGTAGACCTTCGGGCGTGGCAGTTCGCCGCTAAGAATGCGCGCCATGCATTCGGCCGCTTCCAACCCGCGCTCGTACGGATCGATATGTGGATTGGTGATGTAGACGAAGACGCCGTCGACCGCTTTGCAGAACTCAGCGGTGATGTTGCCGTGCAGATCGAGTTCGACGAGGAGCGGAACATCCGGACCAATGACCGCGCGCACCGCCCGACAGATATCACCCTCGGCGTCGTTCGCGTTTTCCGAGAGCATGGCGCCGTGCAGATGCAACAGAACGCCATCGAGCTTTCCGGCCGCGCGCAAATGATCGAGCATCTTCCCCTTGAGCGCGTCGTGCGCAGCCGCCGCGACGTTGGCGGAGGGCGTCGCGCTCGCCGCGACGGTGCCGATCATCTCCCAGCCCTGGGCCGCACCGACTTCGAGGAAACCGCCGATACCCGTCTTGCTGCCAGCGAAGTCGCGCAGCAACGCCTCGCCCTCCAGCACCCCGATTCGCTCGTCGGCGAACGAACTGAGCGTGGTGGCAATCGGCGAAAAGCTGTTCGTCTCGTGCGAAATCATCCCAACCGCGATCCGCGGCATGGCGCACCGTCCCTTTCCATTGAATACGCGTCGCATCCCGCGGGCATCATAAACGAGGCGGACGGAATGGCCAACGGCAGGCAACTTCGACCAAACATAACTCGAATCGCTTACCCGCTGTCTGCGCATCATGTCTGGGCATACGATGGTTGCCCAGGCATACGGTATCTGTCTGAGGAGACACATATCATGGCATTATCACGTTCCGCGTTCCGCCGGTTCTTCTTCATCGTTGGCGCCGCACTGGCGATCGTTCTGATCGCGGCGGCCTGTGGCGGAAGCTCCAGCGCCAAGTCATCAAACAGCAGCAGTAGCAGCAACACGGTCAAGGTGAGCGAAAAGGAGTGGTCGATCACCGTTGCCGGTACGGAAATGACCAAGGGACAGGGAAACGCCAAAGTTTCGACCGGCACGGTGACGTTCGATGTTAAGAATGATGGTAACGTCGCTCACGCCTTCGAAATCAACGGAAATGGCGTCGATCAGAAGACGGACACGATCCAACCAGGCAAGAGCGCCACGCTGAAAGTTGATCTGAAAGCCGGTAAGTACGAGGTCTTTTGTCCGGTCTCCGGCCACAAGCAGCTCGGCATGGATGGTTTTGTGACGGCATCGTGAGGACGAGCATCAGGAACGATGGGTGGTGTACCGACGGACGACGTCGCCGCCCGACGCCCGCCCTGGGTTCAAACCCAGGGCTCCATAGACGAAGTCCCTCCGGGGCTGAATTTGCGTACGTCCTCTTGAACCCCTTCAGTGGGTTTCGCTCCCTTAGCCCGGCGGTTTAGCGCCGGGCGTGGAGCGGGCATCCGCATGTCCATCGGCACACCATTGTCGTTGCCAATCGCGCGCCCCTCTCTTCCATCAACCGCGCGCATTGCGTATCCTCGCTACGGATCGCGGCAATGGGCGCGGGATGATGGAGTATGCAGGTGGCGCACGAAACGCCGGTTCTTCTGGTTCAACGAGATGCGATCGAAACACCGGTGGTGTTGGCGCTCGATATCGGCAGTTCGTCGGCCCGCGCCGCGCTGGTCGACTCGCGCGGCCGGTGGCTGGCAAAATCGCTACGCCATGTCGCCTACAAGACCGATACGGTCGACTCGCGCTACGGCTCACTCGATCCGGAGGAGTTGACGCTCTCCGTCGAACAGCTACTCGATCAGATCACGACACTGGCGAACGCGCAAAAGATCGAGATCGTCGGAGTCGGCATCTCCACCTTCTGGCACAGTCTGATCGGGCTCGACGCTCGGCAGCAGCCACTGACCCCGATCTACAGCTGGGCCGATATCCGGTCGGCGGACGCCGCCCGGGAGCTGGCCAGGCGACTCGATCCAGACGCCTACCACGCGCGCACCGGCACGCTGCCACACCCGAGCTACCCGGCGGCGAAGCTGATCTGGCTACAGGAAACCGACGCTGAACTCGTTGAAAAGGTGGAACGCTGGGTTTCGTTCGGCGAATATCTCTTCCTGCGCTTCTTCGGGGAGGCAACCGCCTCGGTTTCGATGGCCTCCGCGACCGGCCTCTTCGATCAGAAGAAGCTCTGCTGGGATGAAGCGACTCTCGACGCCATCGGAGTGAAAGCCGATCGGCTCTCGGCCATCGGCGACGATCCGGCACCCCGTTTCACCGGCGACTACGCCAAACGCTGGCTGGCGCTGGCGCAGGCGCGCTGGTTCCCGGCCTATGGCGATGGCGCCTGCGCCAACGTCGGCTCCGGCGCGATCGGGAAAGACCACGCCGGGATGTCGGTCGGCACCAGCGGCGCCATGCGCGTCCTCTGGGAAGGCGAGCCGGTCGCGCCGCCGGCCGGGCTCTGGCTCTACCGGCTCGATGCGAGGCGGGTGCTGCTCGGCGGCGCGCTGAGCGAAGGCGGCAACCTGTTCGAGTGGGTCATCGACCGCTTCAAACTGCCGGAGCGCGACGAACTGGCGCGTACGGTGGCGGC
>JAICWZ010000092.1 GCA_025966355.1 Thermomicrobiaceae bacterium | reverse complement strand
TATCGTGGCGGCGTGGGGCATGGCCACTGGTTCGCGACCCAGGCGCGCGGCAATGTCGGCGTCGGTGATTTTCCCGATGTCCTCTCGATGGTCGACGCCGCCATCGAGCGCGGCATCGCCGACCCGGAGCGGCTCGGCATCGGCGGCTGGAGCCAGGGCGGCTTCATGACCGCCTGGGCCGTCGGGCAGACCAATCGCTTCAAGGCCGGGGTCATGGGCGCCGGCGTCTCCGACTGGAACATGATGACGCTGACCAGCGACCTGCCGACCTTCGAAAGCGTCCTCGGCGGCAGCCATCCCTGGGACGGCGTCGGCCCACGTCGCGCCGACGAAGTCTCGCCGATCTCATTTGCGTTACGGGCCGAAACGCCGCTCTTGATGCTCCACGGCAAGAACGACGAACGCGTGCCGGTCAGCCAGGCGATCGGCTTCGAGCGCGCCCTGCGCGGGCGCGACGTGCCGGTGCAGCTCGTGGTCTACCCGCGCGAGCCGCACGGCGTCCGCGAACGCGCCCACCAGCGCGACATCCTGCGCCGCGTGCTCGCCTGGTATCAGCAATGGCTCGGGAAGCCGTGAGACGGTTGTTTAGTGGATAAGACAGCTTGGCGCTATGGCGACAGCGTTGGATGATGGAACTGGAACGCCCTGGCGCCCACCAGGCCGAGTTCCACGTCGTAGCGAGCCGAGTTGGTACCAGGATGCCACTCGAACCGAGCTCGTTCGAAGTATTGCACCACTTCTCCTGACGATGGATCCTGCACGAACTCCTCGCTAATGGGATAGCCAAAGATCGCGAGCCCACCGAACTTTTCCCAATAAGCTCGGAATCCGCCACAGAGGTTGTGCTGAGTCGCCGCGAAGTAGCTGCAGTCCGATCGCGAGGCCGGCGTCGCAGGCAGGACGAACAAGGGTGCGAAGACTGCGATGTGATACAGGCCAAAGGTTTGAGCAGCTTCCACGCCGACCAGTCCTAGCTCAACGTCGTAGCGAGCGGGATCGGAACCTGGATGCCATTCGAATCGCGCTCGCTCGAAGTATTGGACAGTAAGACCATTCTCCTGCATCTCGTCGGTAATTGGGTAGCCAAAGATCGGCAAGCCGCCGAACTGCTGCCAATAGCGCAGGAAGCCGTGCCCAACTGAGTGCCCGGTCTCTGGGAAGTACTGCACGTCCGATGATGCCATTCCAGTGAAGCGGAAGCAAACGTAATTCGACGTGATTTCGCTCCCTGCCACGGTCGTCTTGGCTAGGTAGATGATTCCCTCCCAGCTGTCGTTGCCGTAGTTGGGTAACTGCTGAGCATGATGCGTAGCGGTGAAAGCACCCTGATTGTCAGCAGATACCTGCGCGACCAACTCGGCGTCGCGAGGTTGCGGCCCACAGGACTCCCCGGAAAACCACGGGGTCCAGAGGACGTATACAGTTGACACGGGTTCCGCCCCTTGCCCGGTGATGGTCACCGTCGTCCCAGTTGGCCCGGAATTCGGCGAGAGTGCGACGGTAAAGCTATTGCCTGCAGCCGATGCGAAGCGAACCGATCCCAATCCTGATAACACAACAACAGCAATTACCAACCACCGATTCATTGACGACACCTTTCTCCACTCTTACTCGTTGGCCGACGCGAGCCCGACGTACGTGATCTTAGGGGTGGATCGACTCCGCGATTCGGATCAGACCATCGCGTCCTAAGTCGGTCTTACTTCCCGACAGGTCGTAAGTGAAACCGTCAGCAGCCCAGGCAACCCTGACGGCGTCGGCATCGCCATGCCACGTAATACCGTCCGGCTGGTGTTCCCAGGCCCCCTGGGCGTAGATCGCCGGTGCACCATTAACGGTTACATGTCGAATCGCAGTAGAAGGAATGGCGGTGCCGCCAAGGCTTGGCTCGGTACCTGGATGGACGGAAAATCCGAACGCGCCACTATTTACCTTCACCTGCCAGTCATCAGAAACGTATGATACGGTCACAACATCATCATGACCCACGAACACACCTCGTAGACGAAATCCAGCAGGAATCCACGACGGCTGCGGAATCGGGTAAGGGACTCGTTTCTGAGCCTCTTCCAGTGAATACATCGGTACTGGGACCGAGACCGCGGTGGCCCCTGGAGCGGGCGGACCAATGCGGACCGTCGTGGAATTCGTCTCGACGATGCCGAAGTGCTGAATCGTGTCCGCGATCGTTTGACGAGTCGGTGGCAGCACGATGATTGAGAGAAGCAGTGCTGTAGCAACCACCGCAATGCGCCAAAGCTGGCCACGGTCAAGTCGAGTATATGGTGGCCGACGGCGGGTAGAGAGGGTCGCGGCGATCTCAGGCCACAAATCGACATCGTAGGGAACATGATCGCGAGCGAACTCATCGAGAAGCGTGATACGGGTTTGGCTGTTCGGCATTGGCGACGTTCCTTTTCACGAATTACGCGTCGTTGCCACGAATTTCATCATCACAGGGGATGAAGCAGCGTCTTGAGCTGCCGCCGGGCATGATGGAGGTACCACTTCACGGTGCCACGGGCGCACCCCATGATCTCAGCCGTCTCGGCCTCATTTAGTTGCAGGTAATAGCGCGCAACCACAGCCGTGCGCTGCTGTACGGTTAGCTTGGCTAGCGCAGCCCGAATCTCCGCACGCGTCTCGGCCGCTTCGACCGACTGCTCGATCGCATGATCGAGACGTCCATCCAGGACCGTTCCGGATCGCCACCCATCGAATGTCCCGGCCAGCCGGTCCAGCGAAAAGAGCCGAGCGCCGCGTGCCGAAGCTTTCAGGGCATCGTTGACCACACTGCGGAGAAACCACGGGCCGAAGGGGCGATCCGGGTCAAGTTGATGGATCCGTTCGAATGCCCGCACAAATGAGGATTGGACAATATCCTCTGCGAGCGCATAGTCTTGGGTAATGAGGAAGACCGCGCGGAGCGCGCGAATCTGATGCAACTGAACCAAGATCTCTAACCCAGCGATGTCGCCCTGTTTGAGTTGTTCGACCGCTGCGAGTTCATCCATTAAGCCCCCAGGGTTTCCTCCCCGTCCAGTTCAGTGTCGACATCATTAATATCCTCGACGCCATGAAAAGGTTGGTGCGTTGCGACATTACATGGCACGTTCGTGTACGTAGTAGTTAGTGGGGTCCGTATCCGAGTTCATCTGGCGTTGTCCACACACTTAAATCGCAGTCAAGCGTTCCGTTTTGTACGGACGCCTCTTCCGATAACTGGGGTCTGGTCACACAAACCGACTATGTCTCAGAATACGTGATCTCACAACGTATGCGAGACGAGTTCGGCCACTAATACCGAGCTGAAATGCGGAAACGGAATATGAAAACGCACCCCTCGTCGCGGCGGGCGAGTTGAGGCATCCACCCAGTTGCTTTCGAGACGATAAATCCAACCTGAAGGCTTCTAATGGGTAACACCGAACGTCGAGTAGACATGGGACCAACTGCAATCGACGCAGCGCGACCTGAAACACACAGCGATCCGTCGACTTCCAGGCGACGGTGACCATCGTTTGCATCTTCGAGTGGCGCTGACTTCGTCATCAGGAGCAGGTGACTGGCATCCTAAAGAAGCTTGGGGGATGCTGAACAACTTTCAATCTGGTCGCAGAGGCTCCGGCTACAATGAGCCTGATCGAAAGCGCGTGCGGTCCACCTGAAGAAGGTCTGGAAATGCTGTTCGACAACTCCGAGCGGATCAATGGTCATCCGGCCGAATCGATTGAGCCGTTCGAAACATTCTTGAACAGCGCCGCGGGTGACGACTGGCAGTACGTGCGAGACGTGCTCATGGACTGGCTGGCGCACTACCCGGAGGCGGAGCGACCGGCTCTGATCTCGCGCTTGCGACGGACCGATCGGCGCGGGTTTCTGGGCGCATTCTGGGAACTGTATCTACACGAACTCGTGCGCAGGCTCGGCTTTGACATCGAATTGCACCCCTCGGTCAGCGGCACGACACATCGACCCGATTTCCGGCTGCGGCGAGGAACCGCGATGATCTACCTCGAAGCCGTGACGATCTACGAGCGGGAGGGGTCGCCGAAACACGTGTCTTCTCGCCATGATGTCCTCGTCGACGATCACCGCGTTATTCGGCAACGGCTCGGCGAGAAAACACGCTACTACGGCCGGCAGCTTGGCGCCCCGTTCGTGATCGCCCTGATCTCGTACCGGCCGACGACTGATTTGAAGGAACTCCTCGCTGGTCTCTTCGGCGCGGCGCATGAACACCCGGAGATGATTCGTGACGAAGCCATCCGGCGATCGCGTTTGGCCGGAACCAACGGATTCTGGTTGACCAACAAGGGCGTGCAGTACCAGGATGCATCAGCCGTGCTCGCCGCCTTCGAGCTTCTGCCGTCGACGATCGCGCGCGGCCAGCCCTGGCTCATCGCGAACCCGTGGGCCAGCCATCCGCTCGACATCGAGCTTCCGTTCAACCGCGTGACTGCTGACCTGGCCACCGGGAAGATCGAATGTGAGGAAGCCGTTTCCCAGCCCGCGCTGCTTTTCGACCTTCCGCCCGATTGGCCAACCAGCCCGAGATTCAGGTGATGCCGCTTGGCAGGATGCTCAAACGCCGAATCAGCGCGGTTCGAGGATAACGACCGGAATCTCCCGGTCGGTCTTCGCCTCGTAGCCGGCGAACCCGGGGTATTCCTGCTTCTGTTTGGTCCAGATCGGCGTCCGTTCCTCGCTCGAGGCAACGCGGGCATGGAAGTGGTGCGTTTGGGTTCCGACTTCGGCGTCAACATCGGGGTTGGCGACGACATTGCGGTACCAGTCGGGATTGGTCGGCGCCCCGCCCTTGGAGGCAAAGATCGCAAGCCTGCCGTCGCCGAGATCCTGGTACATGACCGGGTTGATTCGCTCGTTGCCGCTGCGAGCGCCAATCGTGTGGAGCAGCAACAACGGGGAACCCGCGAAATTACCGCCGACTTTCCCCTCGTTGTCGCGAAACTCTTCAATAATCTTTCGGTTCCAATCACTGGCACGCGCCACCGGGGAACTCATGGTTAATCTCCTTTCGTCCGGCTCGTTTTACCGACGGAATCGATCCGCCGGAGAGCGGACGCACCTTTCATTATACGAGCAGGCGCGAGCGACGCGTTTTCCGGCACCGTGACGGCTCTTCAGCACTTGCACGGTAACCACTCTGCCTCCATACTTTGGACTCTTCCACGTTCCGATCGGCGCTGGCGACCGGAATGGCACGCACAATGACATCCTCGAAGATGGAGAGATCCATGCCGGTGACCGCGTAAGCCCCGATACCACCACCAACGCTTTTGAGCGGAGCTTTTCACAGGGGAGCCTCCTGCCGTCCGGTGTTGCGTTCTCGCAGTGCCGTTCCTCGGCACGTGTCTTCCCCGCGCTCTGCTCTGATTCTTGAGATCGGGCGCGACGAGCCGAGCATTCACCGGCTCGCGCGGTACGCCATGGAGAAGACAATGGATCTCGAACCCTATCGCTTGCTCTACGCCCACAATCGCTGGGCCAATGCGCGCATCCTCGATCAGGCTGAGAAGCTGACGCCGGAGCAGTTGCTGGCGCCGAACTCGCGCGCTTTCGGCAGCGTCCGCGACACGCTCGTACACCTGATGGAGAACGAGTTCTTCTGGTCGGGTCTCATCTGGCCCGGCAAAGCGATCGAGATCGACTGGGAACCGTTCGAGTTCAACCCGAACGACTATGAAGATGTCGCCGCGATTCGTGCGCGCTGGGCCGGGATCGCGTCGGGCCTCGACACCTTCATCGACGAACTGACGCCCGAGGGCGAGAACAGCCCGGAGCGCATCATCGTCTGGACCGATAACGGCAAGACGTTCCGCAGACCGCTCTGGCCGGACCTGCTGAGCGTTGCCATGCACGCCACGCAGCATCGGAGCGAGATCGCCATGCTGCTCACCGAGTATGGCTGCTCGCCAGGTGACCTCGATCTCTTGTTCGATCTGCTCCGGAGCCTGCCGGATTCCGCGGGCTAAGCCCGTTTCGATACGCTGCCGGAGTAGGATCGCTCCGGCAGCAGTTCCACCCTGCGATCTCCCGCTACGCGCGGCACTGATCGAAACACGGATATGACAGGTCGCAGCACCTTCCTTATACTGCGACGGGTGCGCACCCCTCGATGCGGGCAGTCCCAGAGACATCCGGAGCGGAGGCTATCGTGAGCCAGAGCGCGACGCTGCGCCTTGAAATAAATCCGCCGATCGCCGAGATCGTGCTCGATCGGCCCCGGCAGCGCAATGCCGTCAATCACCAGATGCTCGACGAGCTGCAGGCGGCGCTCGATGCAACGGCGCACGACGCTGACGTGCACGTAGTGTTGATCCGCGCCGAGGGGCCGGCCTTTTGCGCCGGGAATGACATGAAGGAACGGGCCGGCTTCAGCGTCGCGCAGGTGAGCGCGCGGCGCCGCCGGGGGCATGATGTGCTCAACGCGCTTGAGGGACACCCCAGGCCGTGCATTGCGGTCGTCCACGGCGCCGCTGTCGCGGCCGGTGTTGAACTCGCGCTCTGCTGCGACTTCATCCTGGCGGGAGAAGCCGCAACCTTTCGCTACCCCGAAGGCGTTCGTGGACCGGGCGCGGGCACACGGCGGCTGCCGGAACGTCTCGGAAAGGCGATCGCCAAGGAGTTGCTCTACACCGGCCGAATCATCGACGCCCACGAAGCCCAGCAGTTGCGCCTGGTGAACCACGTCTTCCCGGACGACCAACTCCTCGCTGCGGCGCGCGACATGGCCGCGACGATCGCCGGTGGCCGCCCAGTCGCCCTTACCCTCACCAAGCGCGCGATCGACAGCGGCGTCGAACCAACGGCAGGCGAAGCCGAACGCCTGGAGCAAGAAGCGATCGACGCCGCGCTCCGCTTCCAGGACGAACACCGCGCCCGCGCATCGCAGCCTGGAGAGCGCGCGTGAGCCCCCGGCAACCCACGTAACACGGCGAGAGCAGGGATATCGGTTACGAACGATACTCGGTTACGAGGCCGGAAGGAGCGGCGGGCCGGCCAGCTCAAGACCAAAGCGCTGCCAGAAAGCCGGATCTTGCGGCGCCATCTGCTTCGCCTGGCCGAGCGCGCGCAGGAAATCCTCCATCTGTCCGGCCGGAGAAATGACGAACACCATACGACCTGCGTCACCTCCGACGTAGGCCCAGGTATGCGGGACTCCTCGTGGTCCGTAAACAGAGTCACCCGGCCCCAGATCAAATACCTGGTCGCCGACGGCGATCCGGTAGTGACCTTCCACGACAGAGAACCACTCGTCCTGCTGCGGGTGAACGTGGCGCGGTGGTCCGCCGGGCGT
>JAICWZ010000557.1 GCA_025966355.1 Thermomicrobiaceae bacterium | reverse complement strand
GAAGGATCACGATCGCGAACAGCGAACCTTTACCGGAGATTACCAACCGGTCCCGTCGATCCCGGGCGCTATCTCGCTCGCGGATCTCCGCCGTAGGGGTAAGGTGCTCAAGGACGCGAACGATGCCACGCTCTTCGATCTGGGCGACGGTGTGGCGTTGCTTGAGTTCCATACGAAGATGAACGTCATCGGCGGCGGCATTTTCAGCATGTTTCGGGAGTCCTTCGATTGGGTCGATCGCGCTGGTTACGCCGGTTTGGTGATCGGCAACGAACACCCGCAAGCGTTTTCGGCGGGCGCCAATATCGCGCTGATGCTCTCGATCGCCCAGGAAGGCGATTGGGATGAACTGGACATGATGGTTCGGCAGTTTCAGCGCGGCGTGGCGAGCTTACGCTCCGCACCCTTCCCGGTCGTTGTTGCGGCGGCTGGACTGGCGCTCGGGGGCGGTGCCGAACTCGTGTTGCACGCCGATCGCGTGCAGGCGGGCGCCGAGCTGTACGTGGGATTGGTCGAAGTGGGCGTCGGTCTGATTCCAGCCGGTGGCGGCTCCAAAGAATTGTTGTTCCGCTTTACCCGGGATCTCGCGCCGTACATCGAAGCGGATCCATTCGAAGCGGTCCGACGCGCGTTTACGAACATCGCGATGACCCAGACGAGCACGAGCGCGCTTGACGCGCGAAACCTTGGCTTCATACGATCGCAAGTTGCGATCAGCATGAATCGCGACCAGCTGCTGGCCGATGCCAAACGCGCCGTGCTTGCGCTCGCGCCGGGCTACGTCGCGCCGCAACCGGCCGCACTGCCGGTGCTCGGCCAACAGGCGCTCGGCAATCTGCGCTATGCCGTCTGGTCGATGCATGAGGCGGGCCAGATCACCGAGCACGAGGTCCTCATCGGTAACGAACTCGCCGTGGTTCTGAGTGGCGGCGACGGCCCGCCGCATACTGCGACGGAGCAGGAGATCCTCGATCTTGAGCGGCAGGCATTCCTCCGACTGATCGGTACCCGCAAGACTCAGGAACGAATGGCGCACATGCTGAAGACCGGGAAGCCGCTGCGCAACTGACGCGATGCTATGCCGATGCCAATTTTGGACCATGCGAGGGAGCGAAGGATGAATGTAGCAGTCGTGGTGAGTGCGGTGCGGAGCGCGGTCGGGCGTGGCAAGGCTGATGGATCGCTGGCCGGCGTCCATCCGCTCGATCTCTCGGCGACGGTCATGCGCGCTGCGGTTGAGCGCATCGGCCTCGACCCAGGTGAGTTGGACGACGTCTACTGGGGCTGCGCGTTCCCGGAAGGGTCGCAAGGCCTCAACGTGGCGCGCCTGTCGTTGCTGCGCGCTGGCTTTCCGGTGAGCGTTCCAGGCGCGACAATCAACCGCTTTTGTTCCTCCGGCTTACAAACGGTCGCCATGGCGGCGCAGGCCGTTATGAGCGGCATGGCCGACGCGATCCTGGCCGGCGGCGTCGAGTTGATGAGCCAGGTGCCGATGTCCGGTTTCCACACGCGTATTCATCCCGAAATGATTGAGCCGTATATCGGCATGGGTTTCACCGCCGAACGGGTGGCGCAGCGCTGGGGGATTCCGCGCGAGGAGCAGGATCAGTACGCCTTTGAGAGCCAGCGAAAGGCAGCCTGTGCCTGGAATGAAGGGCGCTACGACGAACAGATCGTGCCGATTCCGACGGGTATTGGTCAGTCCTCGTCGTTCTGTCGAGACGAAACGATGCGGCCGGAAACGACCGTCGAACGCTTGGCCAAGTTGCGCCCGGCGTTCAACGTCAAAGGGACGGTTACGGCCGGTAATTCGAGCCCGTTTTCCGACGGT
>JAICWZ010000065.1 GCA_025966355.1 Thermomicrobiaceae bacterium | reverse complement strand
GATGCGCATGAGGACGATCCGCTCGCGTCGATGGCGGTGTCGACCGACGGGTACGGGCAGATCTCGCGTCGGATGCGTCGGTATGCCGAGACGTACTGCCAGGGGCGTTTGGTGACGGTACTCGAAGGCGGCTACAATCCGGACGCGCTGGCGCGAAGCGTCGAGACGGTGCTTCGCGTCCTGGACGAACCCGAATCGGAGAAGGAGCACGAATCGTGATCGCCGTAATCGATTACGGGGCCGGAAACCTCGCCAGCGTGGTGAATGCGCTGACACGAATCGGCGTCCCGCCGCACGTTACAACCGATCACGACACGATTTCCGCCGCCGAGGGCGTCGTTTTTCCGGGCGTGGGCGCGGCATCCGACACGATGAAGCACGTCAATGCGCTCGGCCTGGCGCCGGTGATCCGGGAGGTCATCGCCGCGGGCACGCCGTTCCTCGGCATTTGCATGGGAATGCAGGCGCTGATGAGCGTCAGCCTGGAGGGCGGCGAACATCCATGTCTCGGGGTCGTTCCCGGTAAAGTGCGGCGCCTGCCGAGTGGCCAGCCGGTTCCGCACATGGGCTGGAATCAGGTCTGGCAACAGCAGCAGAACGCGCTCTTCAGCGGTATTCCCGACGGGGCCGAGTTCTATTTCGTGCACTCCTACTACGTCGACCCGGAGGACCAATCGTTTACCGGCGCGACGACTGAGTATGGCCTGCATTTCGCCAGCGCGTTTATTCGCGACAACCTCTTCGCCACGCAGTTCCACCCCGAAAAGAGCGGCGCCTACGGTTTACGACTGCTGGAGAACTTCGCACAGGTCGTGGCGATGCAACGCCAGCGGGTTGCTTGAGCCGATGTTGATTATTCCGGCGATCGACCTGCGCGAGGGGCGCTGCGTGCGACTCGTTCGCGGGGACTTTGCCCGTGAGACGAGCTACGGCAACGATCCGGTTCGCGTCGCCCGGCACTGGGCCGAACTTGGAGCGCCCTGGATCCACGTTGTTGATCTCGATGGCGCGCGCGACGGCGCGCCTGCCCAACTCGATCTCGTTCGCCAGATCGCCGAGATCGGCGTGAACGTTGAGCTTGGCGGTGGGCTGCGAAGTCTCGACGATTTCCGCGCCGCCTTCCTGGCGGGAGCGCGCCGCGTCGTGATTGGAACGGTCGCCGTCGAGAACGACTTGATCCTGCGGCAGGCGGTTCGAGCGTTTGGCCCCGAGGCGGTCGTTCTCGGCGTCGATGCGCGCGACGGTCTCGTGGCGACCCACGGCTGGTCGCGGGTCGGGCGGATCGAATCGAAGGAGTTGATCGAGCGCGCCCGTGCGTCTGGTGTGACGCGCGTGATTTACACCGACATCGACCGCGATGGCACGCTCACGTCGCCGAACATTCCTGCGATCGCGGCGATGGCACAGCTCGGTCTCAGTATGATCGCCTCGGGCGGCGTTGCGTCGCTCAGCGATCTGCGGCAATTGGCCGCGATCCCCGGCGTCGAGGGGGCGATCGTCGGCAAGGCGCTCTACGAAGGCACGGTGACGGTCGAAAGCGCGGCTGAGTGGCAGGTTGATGCGATATCCGAGGTGCGGGGCGTAGGGGTGAACGATGACCGTCCGAAATGACTTGCGCGACGTCGCGCGCGATGACGAACGGCGCAAGCGCGACGAAGCCAAGGTGCAAACGCTGCAAGCGCAGATCGACGAACTGCGCGCCATTGCGCGCGAGTTCACCAGCCGCCAGACGCGGCTGGAAGATCAATTCAAGACAAGCGACGCAACCATCGCCCAGTATCGCCTCACGCTCGAACAGCATCGCCACGAAGTCTCGCAATCGGGGCAGGCACGGCAACTCGAAGAATCGCGCGTACGCCAACAGCTGAGCGATCTTGAGACACGGATTGATGATTCGACGCGCCCTATCCGATCGCTGCAAGCGCATGTGGCCGAACTGCTCGAAACAGTCAGACGCCAGCGTGACGACGTCAGCCAGGACACCAAGCGCTTCGACGATCTGCGTGGACTGATCGATCATCTCGGTGCCCACAGCGAACGACAGATCGTTGTGTCGCAGGCGCTGCGCGACTCGATCGAGAACCTGCGGGTCGAAGTCGAGCGATTGCAGCGCGATCTGCTCCGCGTGGACGACGCAACCAAGATCGTCGATCAGGATGCCCGGCGGCGGGTCGCCGAGGTCGCGCAGCAGATCGAGAACATTTCGGTACAGGTGACCGAGGGGATCGAGAGCACCAACGCCTTCGTCGTGCGGATCGATGAGGTCGAGCAGACGATTACCACGATCTGGCCGCACTTCGATGTGCTGCGTGATGCGCAAGAGCGTCTCGACGGCGAGATCGAGCGTTACCGTGCGCAGGCGAAGGAGCGCGACGATCAGGCGGTCGAGCGCCTTGAGGAACTCCGAAAGCAGGGAGAGTCGCGGGTGGCCAACTTGGATGCCGCCACGACCCAGCGTTTCGAGCGGCTTACGGCCCGTACCGAGCAGCTTGATGAAATAGACCGCGAACTCGCCTATCGTCTCTCGCTGACCGAAATTCAGCTGGAGGAGTTGACGCGCGTCGACCAACGGGTACGCCGTGAGATGTGGCAGCTGCATGAACAGCGCGCGCGGCTGAAACTTGAACAGGCGCAGCACGAATACGACACGGTAATGGATGCCCGCCGCCAGGCCGAGCAGCGAACCGGCGATCATACAACGCCGGACGGGCGAGAGAAGTAGCGACATGTTGTGCAGACGCGTTATTCCCTGCCTTGACGTTACCGACGGTCGTGTGGTCAAGGGGGTGCAATTTCAGGGGCTGCGCGACGCCGGTGATCCGGTCGAACTCGCGGCACGTTACGATGCCGAAGGCGCTGACGAGCTGATTTTTCTCGATATCAGCGCCACCTCCGACGGTCGCGCCACAATGGTCGATGTGGTGCGCGAAACGGCACAGCACGTCTTTATTCCGCTCACAGTCGGCGGCGGTGTGCGCCGCGCGGACGACGTCTACACGCTGCTGCGTGCCGGGGCGGACAAGGTGAGCGTGAACAGCGCGGCGGTTGCCGACCCGAATCTCATCGCGGAGGCGTCGACGCGTTTCGGCAACCAATGCATTGTGCTGGCGATCGACGCACGCCGCTCGGGCGACGGCGCCTGGGAGGTCTATACCCATGGCGGTCGAATCCCGACCGGGATCGATGTCCTGGACTGGGCGCGACGTGGCGTCGAGCTTGGCGCCGGAGAGATTCTGCTTACGAGTATGGACGCCGACGGCACGCAGGATGGGTACGATCTCGCGCTGACGGCGGCGGTCGTCGAGGCGGTCGATGTGCCGGTCATTGCTTCGGGCGGCGTTGGCACCCTGGAACATCTCTATCAGGGAATCGCGGTTGCGAACGCCCAGGCGGTACTTGCGGCCTCGATTTTTCATTACGGCACTCATACGATCGGCGCAGCAAAACAGTACTTATCGTCGCGCGGAGTTCCAATTCGGCGCTCAGTAGTTGAGTAAGATAGGCGCAAGACTGGCGTTCGTTCGCTCAAACCTGCGCGGTCAGAGTTGACAGGTTGCTCGTGCGTATGCTAGCCTGCGAGGGATCAATCGGCTCACGAGGGCTTCGTTGGGGACAAAGACATGCCCGGCCGATTGGAAAAGAACCATTTACTACGTTCGATTCGATGTTTTCGCAAGTCGAGACCGCTCCAATTTGCGCTGATCGCAGTGGTCGCGCGGACTGGTCGTGACAACGAAACAACGAACCGATGGTTGGCTGACTGGACGCGTTGCCGCTTAGTGGGGACGACAACGACATCGCGCCAGTTTTGGTAATACGGCTCCTGTTGCCAGGTACTCGGGCTCCCGGCGACAGGTTAGTCACCAGATGGCCGGCCAATGGTCTTAGGAAGGGAAGGTCGATTGGGCGTTCGAAGAGAACGGCGGCGCCTGGTTGTCGGGTTGCTGCTGGCCGCAACGGTGTCTGCTGCAACGGTCGCACCGGTCGCGGCGGACACGAACCTCATCGTCGGCGATGAGGCGGTCGTGGCTCATACGAACGGTGACGGCGTCAATATGCGCGATGCCGTTTCAGGAAATGTACTCACCACGCTTCCAGATGGTACGACACTCTCCGTTCTGGCCGGACCACAAACGGGTTCGGACGGATCGTCTTGGTATAACGTTGCCGCGAATTCCCAGGAGGGCTGGATCGTCAGCGACTACCTGTCGCGGGCGGCAGTCGCCTCGGGGCAGACGGTGACAATCACCGGAACGAATGGCGACGGCCTCCGGCTCCGGGATTCGGCATCCTACAATTCGAACACGTTGACGGTGATTCCAGACGGTGCGACCGCGCAAGTGGTTGGCGCCGAAGTCACCGACGGCGACGGCAATGTGTGGGAAAACATCTCGTACTCCGGGCAGACCGGCTACTCCGCACGTGATTATCTCGTCATCGGCGGCAGCGCGACGCCTGCGGCGCAGACCACCGCCACCGTGCAAACGGCCGCGCCGAGCGGCATCACGGTCGGGGGAAACGCGCAGGTTACCGGCACCAATGGTGACGGCTTGAACTTGCGCTCGGATGTCGGCTACGACTCGGCTGTCCAGACCGTCGCTCCGGACGGCGCTGTCGTCCATGTCATCGACGGACCGAAGCAAGATGGTTCCGGCAATAGTTGGTGGGGTGTCGACTACTCCGGCATGAGTGGCTGGATGATGGCCGACTACTTGACTCAAACGGATCAGCAGCCGGCGCAAGCCGACGCGAATACGCAGAGCGCTCCGACCGTGCAGACGGCCGCCGCACCGGCCGCGAGTTCGGTCGGTCAGCAGATCGCCGCTGAGGCGATGAAATATCTCGGCTATCCGTATGTGTGGGCCGGCACGACACCAAGTGGTTTCGACTGCTCGGGCTTCATCTACTACGTCGTGAATCAGGTCACCGGCGGTGGGTTCCCGCGTGATATGGCCTCCCAGGTTACGATGGGCAGCTATGTCGACGCGAACGACCTGCAGGTGGGTGATCTGGTCTTCCAGCAGAATACCTATCAGTGGGGTCTGTCGCACGCCGGTATCTACATCGGGAACGGCCAGTTCATCAGCGCCGCGAACGAGAGCGTCGGTGTGACGATCAGCAACCTCTGGGATTCGTACTGGGGCCCGCGCTACTACACCGCGCGCCGCGTCGGCGGCTGATCGTCCCCAGTCGTCATCACCCCAGGAATGAAACGAGACCCGCGATTTTCGCGGGTCTCGTCGTGTCCGCTTTCAGATGTGGCGGGCCCTACCGCAATTCTTTCGAAAAACGACCGGTCGCCAGAAAGCCAATGTCAAGCTGAGATTCGCTATCGAGGGCGAGCTGGCTCAAGATTTCGCCGATCACGCTGGCGAACTTGAAGCCATGGCCGGAAAAGCCGCAGCCGACAACGACGTTGTCGTGCGCTGGATGGTGATCGAGCACGAAATGATGGTCCGGCGTGTTGGTGTACATGCAAGTGAGCGTCCGCAGGACTGGCCCCGATGCGCCAGGCATGTAGGTGTCGAGCACGTTGCGGAGCATCACAATTTCGTTTTCACGTACCTCGCGATCGATGGTGTCCGGCGTCGTGACGGCACCGATGTCATGACGGCCGATCTTGACGCCCTGCCCGGGAAGCGCAGGGAAGCCGTAATAATGCCCTTCCGGGACCTCCATCAGGAAGACCGGGCAGTTCTCGGGTGCGAAGCGTTGCGCTGCCGTCGAACCGAAATGCACATTGACGATTCTCCAAACGACGAGCGGCGCGTCCCAGCCAGCGATGACGTTCTTGCTCCACGGTCCGGCCGTAATGACGAGCTTACCGGCCGTTATACGTTCGGTCGCGGTGCGCACGAAGACGCTGTCGCCGTCCGATCCCCATTCGAGCACCGGCTCGTTGAACCGCAGCGTCGCGCCATGCTGGTGCGCCGATTCCAGATGAGCAGCGGTGCAGCGTTCGGGGCGTAAAAAGCCCCCTTCGGGGTCAAACAGTGCCACCAGATTCTCCGGCAGCTGGAATCCGGGAAAGCGCTTCCGGACATCGCTGGCATCGAGTTCCTCGACGTTCAGCCCGAACTCGCGGGCGCTGCGCGCCGCGCCGGTCACGAATCCGCTCTCGGCGCTGCCGATGTTCAGCGCACCGTTGATCGTCAAGAGCTCTTGACCCGATTCGGCTTCCAGGTCATGCCAGAGCTGGTAGGCGCGTTCGAGCATCGGCACGTAATCCGGCGATTCGAAATACGCCTTGCGGATGATCCGTGTTTCGCCGTGCGAAGAGCCGTTGGCGTGACCTGGTTCAAAGGCATCGAAGCCGATGACCGTCGCGCCGCGACGCGCCAGGTGGGCGGCGGTGGCGCTCCCCATGCCGCCGAGCCCGAGAACGATGACATCCGCGCTCGTTACTGAACTCATACCCTTCCCCCCGAAATAATCGACGTATCAAGCCGGCGCGGCTGAATCGTTAAGGGACAGCCGCGAACTGGTGTTCACTCACGCCTGGCTCATTTTGCCACTCTATGACAGGCTCGTTGGCCATTCTACAACCGGAAAGGGCGGGGTCCAGTTGAACCCTGTGCGGATAACGAAAGGGCATCATCCGCGTGATGCCCTTTTGAGTCGATGCTATTTTGAATGCTTACAGGGGATTCGAAGCTAGCTCAGCACCTCTTCGACGACGCCGTTCTCGGCGGTGCTGCCATCGAAGTTGATGCGGGATTGAAGCTCCGGCGACGTCTCGCGGATGCGGCCCTCGATCTCGTCCATCACATCCGGATTGGCGCGCAGGAACTCCTTGGCGTTTTCGCGCCCCTGGCCGAGTCGTTCCTCGCCGAGGTAGTACCAGGCGCCACTCTTACGCACAACCGCGAGATCAACGCCGACATCGAGAACGCTGCCTTCGGCTGAGATCCCCTCGTTGTACATGATGTCGAATTCGGCCTGACGGAAGGGTGGGGCGACCTTGTTCTTGACGACCTTGACACGGGCACGAATACCGATCGAGTCGGTGCCCGACTTGATCGCTTCGATACGGCGAATATCGAGCCGCACCGAGGCGTAGAACTTGAGCGCGTTGCCGCCGGTCGTCGTCTCCGGATTGCCGAACATGACACCGATCTTCATACGCAGCTGGTTGATGAAGATGACCGACGTCTTCGAACGGCTGATCGCACCGGTCAGCTTGCGCAGCGCCTGGCTCATCAGACGCGCCTGCAAACCGACGTGCGAATCACCCATGTCTCCGTCGATCTCGGCGCGCGGCACGAGTGCGGCGACCGAGTCGACCACGATGACATCGATGGCACCGCTGCGCACCAGCGTCTCAACGATCTCCAGCGCCTGCTCACCGGTGTCCGGCTGGGAGATGAGCAGTTCATCGAGCTTGATGCCGCAGCGCTCGGCGTAGATCGGGTCGAAGGCGTGCTCCGCATCGATATAGGCGGCCGTGCCGCCCATACGCTGCGCTTCCGCGATGATCTGCTGCGCCAGCGTCGTCTTACCGCTTGATTCGGGACCGTAGATCTCGGTGATTCGTCCGCGCGGGATGCCTCCGACGCCGAGCGCCAGATCGAGTGCGATCGTGCCGGTCGGGATCGAGTCGATCTGCATGCGCGTGGATGCTTCGCCCATTTTCATGATCGAACCTTTGCCGAACTGACGCTCGATTTGCGCCATCGCCAGCTCGATCGCCTTATCTCGTTCTGCCATTCACGCTCGCCTCTCTGTGTTGGACCGCTGACTCGTGCAATGTAGAAATAATGTTCTAATTCGGCTCTAAGTGTACCGTTTACAGGGCGTCCGGTCAACGTTCTGGGTGGATAGTTCAGCTACCTACAGGCGTTCGTATCGCTCGACGTTCAGGACGAAAATGATGGCGCCGCCGACCTCGACTTCGAAGTTTTCGGCGAGGTAGAGCAGACCCGGTTCGAGGGCGGGCGAGTACGGCACCGCGATCTGCGTCCGGCGTTTGCAGACCCGCTGGATGATGCTGATGACGTGCTGCACTTCACGTTCGTCGACACCGACGATGAGGCTGCTGTTGCCGGTGCGCAGCAGACTGCCGGTGCTGCTGACGCGGGTTACACGGAAGCTCGCGTTGACAAGCTCCTGAACCAGGTTGTCGGCGTCCTCATCCTGGACGACCGCGACAATCAACTTCATTCCCGGCCAACCTCCAGTCGGATCTGACTGTACGAACGCAGTTCTCACTCCATTTCCGAGGGGATCTACGCTCGGAGTATAGCCCGCTGCGCGAACGCGGGCAACGCGGCGCGTCCAGGCACAACATTGTGCCCGTC
>JAICWZ010000589.1 GCA_025966355.1 Thermomicrobiaceae bacterium | reverse complement strand
TGCCGCCGCGCGACGCGCTCGATATCGCGCTGCGCTACAACTATCTGGTCGGCAACGAACGCGAGCTGCGTTACGTCACGCGCGCTGACGCGACCGATCAGGCGCTCAGCAGCCTGCGCGCGCGCATGCCGGGCGCCGACACGCGGCTGGCCGCGATCAGCCTCGGAGCGCGCGGCTGCGTCATCATGACGCTCGATGAGACGATTCATGTTCCCGGTAATCAGGTCGACGTCGTCGATACGACCGGCGCCGGCGACGCCTTCGCGGCCGGTGTGGCGCTCGGCATCATCAACAATCGCCCGTTGGAGCAGATCGGTCGAATCGGCAACGCGCTCGGCGCGCTCAGTATTCGCGCCCTTGGCGCCCGTGCCGGCCTGCCGACTCGTGATGAGTTGATCGCTTTTCTCGGCGACGACTCGGCCTTTACCCCCGCGGAGCCATGACCTCGATCGATCGACAACGTCTCAATGAACTCGCGCACGACTGCGGCATCGCCAGCATCGGCGTCACGAACGCCGAGCCATTCGATGGCCTCGGCGATCTGCTCGCTGCGCGGATCAAAGCAGGTCAATTGCGCGGGCTCGACTGGTTTACCGAGGAACGCGCTCGCTTCTCGGCCGATCCGCGCAACCTCCATGCGACCGCCCGCTCAATCATCTCAGTCGGTGTGCCCTACCGCATGGCCCCGGTCGCCTGCCCTGACGACGAACCACGCGGCACCATTTCGCGCTACGCCTGGGGCGATGACTACCATCGAACGCTCAAACAGCGCATGCGCGAATTGCACGCCTGCCTTGAACGGGAGCTTGGCTACGTAATCGAAGCCCGCTTCCTGGTCGATACCGCGCGCATCGTCGATCGAGCGGTCGCGGCGCGCTCCGGTCTCGGCTGGTACGGCAAGAACACCCTGATCCTCGTGCCCGGCCACGGATCATGGGTGCTGCTCGGCGATCTCGTGGTCGATATCGAGATCGAGCCTGACGAACCGCTGCGCCCCAAATGTGGCCGCTGCACGGCATGCATCGATCGCTGCCCAACCGGCGCTCTGCAACCCGGCTACATCGTCGAAACACCTCGCTGTATCTCGTATCTCACCATCGAATGCCGTGGTGCGATCCCGCACGAACTGCGGCCGCTCATGGGCCGCTGGGTCTTCGGCTGTGATGACTGTCAGGAGGTTTGCCCGTATACCGGTGCCGCCTCGACCGATGAGGACGCTGACTTCGAGGGTCGCGCCCTCGACAACATTTACCCACGTCTTCGCTGGCTCCTCACCATGACCGAGGCCGAATTCAGAGAAACCTATCGCGGGACGCCGGTACTCCGCACGAAACGCGCCGGCCTCGCCCGCAACGCCGCCATCGCGCTCGGCAACAGCGGCAGCGACGCCGATCTGGCGCTTCTCGAACAGGTCGTCCAAACCCACGATGTCGCGCTGGTTCGCGGCCACGCCGCCTGGGCGATGGCGCGCATCGACGGTGCCGCTGCAGCGCCGTTCCTCCGGAATCAATTCGCCCAGGAGCTGGATGAGTTTGTTCGTGGCGAGATTGAACAGGTGCTCGGCTGCTCAGCCTAGCCGTGCGTGGCCGATCTGCGGTTATACTCGCAGCGCGGCCGCATTCGGGCCGCAACCGATTAGCATGAGGAATGAGCGATG
>JAICWZ010000079.1 GCA_025966355.1 Thermomicrobiaceae bacterium | reverse complement strand
GTGCGCGGTCACGACGAAGACGGCGTCGCCGAGGCGATCGAGCGCTTCGTGTTGCATCCAGCTGCGGCCAACTGATCCGATCCGCGTAGGGGTTTGATTGATCAAACCCGGCGCGCCGTTCAGGCGGCGCCCGTCCTCCCTGTTCCCCAACCATCGCGCCTGCCAGCCACCAAGCGCTCGCCAACCACACGCCTCGTGCCTGCGCACATCGGCCGGGTTTGATCAATCAAACCCCTACGGGATTGGGAGGACAGCGAGATCAGCCAGCGAGCGTACCCACGGGAGATCGTCCGGAGGGGCACCGGTACGCGCGACGACGACGCCCTGCATGCCGAGCGCGTGGGCGGCGACGATATTCTCCGGCGCGTCATCGACCAGCAAGACGTTGCCCGCATCCATCCCGAGTTGTTCCAGGGCATAGTGAAAGATGCGCGTTTCCGGTTTGCGGCTGCCAACATGAGCGGAGACGATGAGCAGATCGAAGTAGTGCCGCAGATCGACGGCCTGCAGCTGGCGATCGAGCGACGGCCAGCCATTGGAGATGACGCCGAGGGCGAGATTGAGCGATTTCAGACGCTCCAGTGCCGGTCGCGCATCAGGGAACGGCTCGATGCCGATCGTGGTCACGATCTGCCGCGCGATCTCGTGGGCATCCAAACCGGCGTTGCCCAGGCCAAGCGCATCGAGCAGCGCCGCGCAGTAGGCGGCATAGCGCTCGATCTCTTCGTCTTCGCTCGTCAGCAGATGGTTCGCGAGCAGTTGCAACGTTCCGGCTTCATGCCCGCGCGCCAGCTGCGTCCAATCCGCGTCGACGCCCGCCTCGGCAACGATCCGTCGAAAGATCGGCCCCGGCAGCCATTCGCCTCCGATCGGACGCACCAGCGTGTCGCCCGAATCGAACAAAATGGCGGCAACATCGCGAAAAACGGTCATCGGGCCTCCTCATCTCTGCACTACCCAGACAACCACCACCGTCGCAAGACGTTTACCAGATGGCTCCACGGGGCTTCGCGGACGACCTGGGTGAGGGAAGGGAATACCATGCTCGTGAAGCGCCGCGTCTCATCGCGTGCTCTTTTTGTTTCGGTCGCGCTGCTTATGCTGACGCTTCTGCCACTGACTCCGTCGACGGCGCTGGCCGCGCGCGATTCATCGAATCCACACGATTTCTTCGGCATCGTCGGGCAGGATCCGTGGTATCAGTACAACGCCGATCCGGCCAACTTCCCGAACGGTATCAACCAAACGTTCGACGAGAACTTCGTCTCCGGCATCGCCACGCTCGGCGCCGGCTGGGTGCGCATCGAATTCCATGCCGAATACGATGAGCCAAGCGGACCGGGACGCATCGACTATTCCAAGTTCGACTGGTTCATCAATACGCTGGCGCCGAAATACCATATCAAGGTCCTGGCCGTGCTCGGCACCGGCATTCTCGGCGACCTCGACCCGAAATACCAGTTCCAGCATATCAACGACAAGCCGGACGCCAGCGGCAACAACTATTACAGCCAGGCGTTCGTCCAGCGCACCAAGGAGATCGTCGATCACTACGGCGATAACGTCGCCGCCTACGAGATCTTGAATGAGCCGAACGCCAACGTGCTTCTCGATCAGGAGACGAGCGGTCGCCAGCAGGCGGTCAATCCGATCGTCTACGGCAAGATGATGACCGACATCTACCGCATGAACAAAGCGGCGCACCCGAACGTCCAGTTCGTCGCCGGAAGCCTCTTGCACGAGAAAGACACCTCGAAGGGCGGCGCGCTCGGTTGGATGACCAGCGTCTATCAGTCACCTGCGGTGCAGGCGTACGTCAAGGAGACCGGCCACACGCCGGACGACGCTATTGCGATCCACCCGTACTATCTCGATCCGCAGGACGTGCTGGCCGAAACGCTGGCAGTGCACAACCTGCAAAAGGCTCAGCATGACAACGGCAGCGTCTGGATCACCGAGATTGGCATGGCTGCTACACCGCCCGACTGGAGCGACTACGGCATCATGGACCCGACCGCCAGCGAGGTCGAACAGGCGAACTTCCTGCAGCAGGTCTACACGCTGCTCCAGGCACAGGCGCCATGGGTCGATCGCGTCTTCTGGTTCAAGTACGAGGATTTCGGGAACGGCAACTGGGCGAACTGGGGACTCGTTCGGCTGCGCGAATCGGACTTCGTCTACGGTCCGGAAGCGACGCCCTGGCCGCGCAAGGAGGCGTACGCCGTTTATCAGTCACTCGCCAACCCAGGGGCGCTCCCGACCGCGCGCGTGGCGCAGCCCGGCGATGTCGGTCCACGTGTCCTCTATTTCCAGGAGACCGGCCACGTCTTGCGCGATCCATTCCTGAAATACTGGCAGGATCACGGCGGGCTGGCGCAGTTCGGCTACCCAGTGACCGAGGTCTTCTACGTCCAGGGCCGGGCGGTGCAGTATTTCGAACGCGCGCGTTTCGAATACTGGCCGGAATACACCGGCACGCCGTATGAGGTGCAGCTTGGCCTGCTCGGTCGCTACGTGACCAAGGGGCGCAGCTTCGCGACGCAGCCGCCGCCGGCCAGGAGCGAGCCAAACCGCACCTACTTCCCACAGACCGGCCAGTTCATCGCCAATGGCTTCAAGGATTACTGGGAGAAGCACGGCGGACTCGCCATCTACGGCTATCCGATCAGCCCGGAGATCCAGGAAGTGAACCCGGCCGACGGCAAGACCTACACCGTGCAGTATTTCGAGCGCGCCCGCTTCGAATACCACCCCGAGCACAAGGGGACACCCTTCGAAGTCGAACTCGGACTCCTCGGAAACCAGGTCATCGCCGGGAATGGGTGGTATCGGTAGAGAAGACGATTATCTCGCGCAGAGACGCAGAGAGCGCAGAGTTCTTAATTTATAAAAATTCTCTGCGTCTCTGCGTCTCCGCGCGAGGAATCCGTTCCTTCCCGTCTACCCCAGCACAGCCAGCGGCACGCTCGCCAGGACGATGGCCGCGGTCGGACCGCCGAAGTCGAGGTCGACGCAGGCGGAGATGACGACGTGGGCGTCTTCCGCCGAAAGGCCGCGTTCTTTCGTCAGGTAATCGAACATCAGCGCGACCGCCTGTACGCGGGCAATGTGAAAATCGAGATCGTTGCAGAGGCCGATCGTGTAGACGCGGTCGGGCGCTTCGATGCGCGGCGTCGGCAGCGTCATCCCCTTGCGCAGCCCGAGGCGCACGGTCGCCGTGCCGGGGCATTCGATCGAGACGAAGGTCGCCTCGGCCCGACCCATCCCCGCGTGCAGATCGCCGAGTGAGAAGAGTCCGCCCGGCACCTGCACCGGAAAGAGAATCGTGTTCCCCGGCTTCACTTCGAGCAGGTCGTAATTGCCGGCCCAGGGATAGGGCGGCTGGAGCGTCGAGGTCTCGCCAATAGCCGGTGCCAGCCCAAGGCAGCCGATCATCGGTTCGACCGGTAGCGAGATGCGCTCCGAGATGATGACGCGGCCGTCGCGAATCGGGATGCGCCGCAGCATCGGCGCCGGCAGGTGGCCGTCGATCAGCCCGAACCCCGGAATGAAGGCATTCCAGCCCCAGTCGCCCGGTTGCACATCAAGGATTTCGACGGTGATGGCATCGCCGGGAGCCGCACCTTCGATGTAGACCGGCCCGGTCACCGCGTTGATGGCGGCGATATCGAGCGCGTCCATCCACTTGTCGCCCGCCGCGAAGAGCCGTTCGACCGGCTCCGGCGAGGTCTCGAAGCGAACCGTCTCGCCCGGCTGAATGCGCAGCACCGGCTCGGCATCCGGTCGAAAGGCAAAGGTGGTGCGTCCGGCGCGTATCTCGTGCATCGTCGTCCTCCTGCGTACGTCAGCAGCGATGTCATCAGCTCAGATGCGCACTGTAGCACGGTAGCGCGGTAGCCGAAACGCCACTCGTGCGGCCGAGACGCAAGTTCATGCGTCATTTCGGCATCGTGCTATTTAGGTTCAGCCAAGTACGACCGGCGTAATACCGAGATCAGCCAGCAGGGCACGAGCGCGATCGAAACCAGAATCGACCTCAGCCGGACTATGCGCGTCGCTGTTGATGGTGATCGGGATGCCGAAGTCGCGACATCGCGCCAGAATCCATGGTGCGGGATACGGCTCATCAGGGCCTTTGCGCCAGCCGGATGTATTCAACTCCACGATCGTCCCGGATCCGGCCAGCGCCCGCAACGTCTCTTCGATGGCGGCGCGATACCACGGCTCATCACCGGTGAAATCACGTCGCTCGGCGTTCCAACGTTTGATCCGGTCGAGGTGGCCGATGATCCTGACGCCAGGGATTTCCGGCACCCGGCTCATCCGCTGGTAGTAATCAGTCACCATCGCCGAAATGTCGCCCGCATACTCTTCCGTGAGAATTGCGTGAAACCCCGACTCGGTATCGTCGAACGAGCGGGGGACCTGGGGCTGGCCGAGGAAGTGGACTGAGCCGACGAAATAGTCAAAATTGAGCGGGAAGATCGCCCGCTCTTGAAACGCGGTGACCTCGGAGTTCGGGATGTAATCGATTTCGGCACCGAAGTACACCTTGATCCGATCGCCATAGCGCCGCTGCATTTCGCGCACTTCGGCGGCGTATTCCTCTAGCCGCTCGGGCGGCATCGTCCATCCGGTCGCGAACGGCAACGGCGCATGACTCGAAATGCCGATCTCGCTCAGCCCGGCGGCGATCGCCGCCTCGATCATCTCGGCAATTTCGCCGATGCCATCGCAATAGTGATTATGTGTGTGGTAGCTCGTTCCACCTGCCTCGGCCATACACCCCTCCCGTTGTTGGCTGCTCACCAATCTTGCACATCATACCGCCCCGCTGCTCGACACGTTCAGTGCTACAATGGCCGATAGGTCAAGGATGAGGCGTGGAGGTAAGGGGGAGCGATGGCCGATCGAAGTGATGCGCAGTCGGAGGCAGAGACGCCAACTGATCGCATGCCGGTGGCGGCAAATGTGCCGGCTCCAAGCAATACGACCGAGAGCGGCTTTCCCTACGGGCTCGATATTCCGCGCGGCACAGCCATCATTGCGGCCGAGCACACGCTCGATCTGCAAGCCTTCGATCACATCGCCCTGCGCGTTGCCAGCATCCAGCGAGCCGAGTCGTTCTACCACGATCTCTTCGAGATGGACGTCGTCGCGCGTGCCCGTCGCACCGCTGACGACTGGGAGATCATGCCGATCGATTTCGACTGGACCGAGGGGCTCAACAGCGGCTATTACCCGGAACTGGTCGTGTTGCACAACGGCCCGATCACGCTCCTGCTGCTCAACGCCGGGCATGGCGCCATCATGCTCGAGCCGCGCCTGGCGCACGTCGGGCTGCGCGTCTCGAGCGAATCGCTCGGCTTCCTGCGCGGCACCGTGCTGATCCGCTCCTATCCGGTGATCCAGGACGATCTGCATGCCTTCCGTTTCCGCGATCCGTACGGCATCACCTGGCATCTGACCGATACCGCCAGCCATTAAACGACCGCTACGGAAGGAACAACGACGCGATGACCGATGCTATTGGCGAGATGCTCGATGACCTCTCGCATACGACCACCCGTATTCAGGAGCTTGCCGAGCGGTACGGCGACAATCCGCCGGCCGGGAGCGCGGACGATTGGGGTGCGGCGCGCATCCTGCGACACATGGCCGAGGTCGAAAAGCTCTATCGCGGTCGCATGCAGCTGGCGCTGACTCAGGAGACACCTTATTTCAAGCCGGGCAAACTGCCGGCCGATCCCGGCGAGGGGCTCGCGTTCCGACCCGAGCTGGAAGCGTTCGCCATCGAGCGGGGTGAGACGATCTCGCTCTTGATGAACCTCGCGCTAAAGGATTGGGAACGGACCGGCATTCACGACCAGCGCGGTGAGCTGAGTGTCGAGGACATCACCGAGCAATTGATCGATCACGACAATGCGCACCTGGCGCAGCTGGCGACCGCGTTTCAAGAGTAGACAATAACCTGATCCAGCACGTAGAATAGCGCTTAAAGGGGGAGCCGTCGGGAGTGGGGGCGCCCGACGGCCAAAAGGGGAGAGTAGAGGAGAACCGGTCGGTAACGCTTGACCCAAAGCTCGACCGGTACTCTCTACATTAGCACGGATGTTCTAGCCTGTCAACCCCTTCGTGACCGCAAGACACCGCGAATGTACGCGGTGTTTTTAGTGCCCCGGCGCTCCGGCGCGCACCAGTGCCAACGTCTCTTCGAGTGTGTCGTGGGCCGTAATCGAACGCACCACGATCTCGTCGAGGCGCCCTTCCCAATGCGCTAACGCCTGACGAATATCGTCCGCCGTATCGCCGCGAATACCGACAGCCACTGGCTCGATCCCCATGCGCTGGAAGTGCGCTCCATACGACGGCACGCCGTTGTAGCGTGCCGCTTCGCTCGCCATCCGCCTGGCGCCATCCGGCCCGAGCGAGGCGCGCACATATGAGGCGAGCACCGGCACCGGTCGCCCGGCCCGTTTCGCCCCCTCGCGCACCCAGCCGTTGGCCGTCTCGGAAAACTCCGGCGTTAGCCAGTTGAAGAGGACTCCGGCGGCCGACTCACCGGCCAGTCGCGACATACGCGGCCCGAGCGCCGAGATGAAGACGGTTGTATTCGCCTCGCGGTTCAGCGTCTCCAGTCCGTCGCGCACCCGCTCCAGCGCCCCTTTGCCTCCGGCGCCGCTCCCGACACCGAGCCAGAGTCGATCGAGCGGCAGCCGCACGTCGCCGCCCTGTGAGCCGTCGAGTTGGCGCAGATGCTCGACGATCTGCTCGGCCGGCTTACGCGACAGCGCGATCACGCCGACGCCGAGCATGATCCGGCTCGTCACCGCCGCCGCCTGGGCCAACCCCTCCAATCCATCGCCCTGATCATTGTCATTCAGCCAGAACGAGTGATAGCCCAATTCTTCCGCCAGCTGTGCCGCGCCGCGAATCACCTCCGGCTCGACAGCCGCCGCCAGACCAAATCCACGTCGTGATGCTGCCATAGACCCCTCCCGTTCAATCATGCTGCTCTCTTCATCATCGTTCTCATCCGATCGTCGTCCGGCGCCGGGGCTGGTGTCAAGAGGCGCGGTGGTGGCGCGTCGATGGGCGATGTGCCGCCCAACGTCCGCCTCACACGCCGTAGGGGAGCGATTGATCGCGCCCGGCGCGCCGTTCAGGCGGCGCCCGTCCTCCCCGTTGCCCGAGCGATCGCGTTGCCGTTCGTCATCCGCTCGCCATTAACACGCCTCGTGCGCTGCGCGCACATCGGCGAGGGCGCCATAAATGTCGCCCCTACGGTGACGTGAAACCACTATTCGTCGTCCATCGGCACGCCACCAGGTCGCCCAGTACACTCTGACCTATCAATCAACTGGCCACGAGTCCGAAGGAGCGATCATGTCTCGTCCACTGCAACCCGCCACGCTCACCGGCCCCCGCTTGCGCTTCACGGCGCTTGGGCCGGAGCATTTCGACGCGGTGCGGCGCTGGCGCTCCGATCCCGAGGTGACGCGGTACTGGATCACGCAGGATACCCCCGACGAGGCCGTCATCCGTGACTGGTACGAGCGCAACCAGGCGGATGGAGCGCTCGTCTGGGCGATTCTGATTCAGGACGAGCCGGTCGGTTATGTCACGTTATTCGAACTCGACGACATCAATCGTAAGGCGGAACTCGCGTTGATGATCGGCGAGCGGAGCGCCTGGGGCCAGGGCTTCGC
>JAICWZ010000323.1 GCA_025966355.1 Thermomicrobiaceae bacterium | reverse complement strand
GTTGGGGACGGAAAAAAGCAAGGGCACCAAGCTTGTTACGATCCAGGGACCTGTCGAGCGTATCGGGCTGGTTGAGGTCGAGATGGGCATGCCGATGCGCGAACTTATCTTCGGCCTGTACGGCGGGATGAAAGAGGGGTACACGTTCAAGGGCGTCCAGACCGGTGGCGTTTCCGCTGGACCGTTGCGGGAGGATCAACTCGATCTGACGGTCGATTTCGATTCGATGACCGAAGCGGGCGGCATGCTCGGCTCGGGCGGCTTCGTCGTCTTCGATGAGTCCGTCTGTGCCGTCGACTTCGCGCGCTATCTGATGGCGTTCAATCGTTATGAGTCGTGCGGCAAGTGCACGCCATGTCGCCTCGGTACTCCGGCATTGACCGAAATTCTCGACCGGATGCGCAATGGCCAGGCGCGTCAGGGTGAGCTTCCGTTGATCGAACGAACGAGCCAGCACGTAATCGATCTTTCGCTCTGCGGGCTCGGGCAGGTGGCGCCGATGCCGGTTCTCGGCATGATGAAGGCGTTCCCCGAAGAGTTCGCGGCGCACATCGACGAAAGCCGTTGTCCGGCGGGCGTTTGTCCCATGGACGCGGGCAGGGCCGTCTTGTCGATCTCCGGCGCGGTCTAATCACGCCGTTCAACTGACGCAAATGACGGCTGGTCCGATTTTGGACCAGCCGTTCTGTCTCATCTTTTTTCGGCGGCGCTCAGAGCGAGAAGTGTTGCCCCCGGCCGAGTCGCTCCGCTTCTTCTACCGCGTAGCGCGCGACGATGATGTCCTGCACGGCATTGCCGACCGATTCGAACAGCGTGATCTCAGTGTCGTCCATTCGTCCGGCGGCGCCGGCTGCGATCTGGCCGAGCTCAAGTGAGACGGCCGAACGATCGAGTTGACCGCTGTTGATCGGGATGATCAGATCGCCCGATTCGGCGAGCACCGCATCGACGGCGTCGACGACAATCCTGGCGCGCTTGACGGTTGCGACCGGAATTTCCTGCATCTCTGGTGTGAATGCGCCAATAGCGTTGATATGCGCCCCAGACTTCAATGCGGCATCGTTGAACACCGGTTGCCTGGATGTCGTCGCAGTACAGATGACGTCGGACTCCGCCACCGCATTATCGAGATCCGTAACCGGCGTGACCTTGGAAGCAAGCTCGGGCGCAAGCGCGCCGAGTCGGGCGGCGAACGACGCGACCGCATCCGGGTTCATGTCGGCAACATAGATGCGTTCAATTGGACGTACCGAGGCGACCGCCCACGCCTGGGTAACTCCCTGGGCACCGGCGCCGATGCAGGTCAGAACGCGGGAATTTGGGCGCGAGAGCAGATCCGTCGCGGCACCCGAAACGGCGCCGGTGCGAAGTGCCGTCATATATGTGCCATCCAGAATGGCGAGCGGCTCTCCTGTTTCGGCGCTGATGACCGCGACCAGGGCGTGAATCGTCGGCTTGCCCTTGGCCGGATTGTTTGGAAAGACCGAAACGATCTTGAGTCCGAGTCCTTCGCGCGAGGGAACATAGGCAGGCATATACAGCGAGACGGCGGATTCCGTTGGCACGTCAACCGGTGTGCGCAACGGTGACACGGCCTTGCCTGCTGAGAGTTCGGCGAAGACTTCCTTCATCAACTCGATCGCCGTTTTCATCGGAACCAGGGTGCGGACATCATTACCACTCAGCGCAAGCATCGCCACCTCCGCATGGTCGCTTCTCACATTCGATGCTGGGAGTGTAGCACGGCGCACTGAAGCGGCCGTTGACATACGACGGCCGCTTGCAGCTATTGATGGGTATTGGTGAGGCAGGTGTTTACGAAGACCGCCCTAGATCGCGCGGCGGCCGCTGACGAGTTGAATGACCAAAACGATGAGCGCGATGATCAGCAGGAGGTGGATGAATCCACCTGCAACCTGAAAGACTGCGAAGCCAAGCAGCCAGAGGATCAAGAGAACGACTACGATTGCCCAGAGCATAACTTACCTCTCTTCCCGATCGGAATTCGGCACGAACTGCCGTGCCCGTAGCAGCCATAAACCAAATTGCGTGCCACCGACTGTTCGAACAGGGTGAATCCGGCTTCGTTTTGGAGTTCTACAGAGGCCGATACGAGCGGAGTTCTCATGAGGAAGACAAAAAATACCGCCGAACTCTGTTCAGCGGTCGACCATAATTCCTGGCTCCCCGAGTAGGACTCGAACCTACAACCTAGCGGTTAACAGCCGCTTGCTCTACCATTGAGCTATCGGGGAATAGAACCCGATTGAGCCAGCGAGAGTCTACCATTCAACGCGCGAGGCGGGCAAGCGTTTTCCCTGAATGCGCTCGGAAATCCGCATGGCCGGCATTTCGTGCATTTTTGCACAGACTTTGGCGCTCATGCTAGAATGATTCCTCTTCCGGCGACAAGTGTTTTCGACGGTGAGCGGAGGTGCTTGCCGTTGACTACGTGGGAGAAAACGGTGGAACAAGCCCGCTTGCCCGGTGGCTGGAGCACGCTGCTCGCGGCCAATGACTTCGTCTGCGGCATCGAAATCGGTGGGCGGGGACAGCGCGTGGTCGTCGCCGACGGCGCCGGACGCATCGTCGGTCAGGCGCGCTCAATCGATAGCATGGCGCCAGCGACCGGTGTGCTTGAAACGGTCAAAGATCTGATTGACCAGGCATGCGGCTCCGCCGGTATCGAACTCCAGCAGGTGGTGCGGGCAGGAATTGCCTTTGGCGGGCCAGTTGATGTCGATCGCGGTTTGACACTGCTCTCGCATCGCGCTCCGGGATTCGAAAATTTTCCACTGGTCAATCTGATCGAGGAACACCTGAGCGTCGTGACCGTCATGGATAACAGCGCGCGGGCGTCAGCGTTGGGCGAAATCGTCTATGGCGCGGCCCGTGGCGCCACGGACGTTGTCTATGTTCATCTCGGGACCGGCGTTGGTGGCGGGATCATCGTCGACGGACGACTCTTGCACGGTGCGAGCAGCACCGCGGGTGAATTCGGCCACATGGTCGTGTCCACCGGCGGGCCGATCTGCTCGTGTGGAAAACCGGGACACCTTGAAGCATACGCGGCCGCCCCGGCCATCGTCTCGCGATTCCGCGAACGACTCGAAACACAACCGTCGTTCGATCTCAATCGCTGGTCGAACCCCAAGTCGATTACCGTTCGCTCGATCTTTGACGCGGCGCGACAGGGCGATCCTGCTGCCAGCGACGTCGTCTCAGAGACGGTACAAGTTCTCGGTCTGGCAATTGCGAATCTGATTACAACGCTCAATCCGGCGGCGGTGATCGTCGGTGGATTGGTGTCGGACGTCGGATCGCTCTTGATGGATCCACTGACCGCCAGGGTCCGGCAGTAT
>JAICWZ010000382.1 GCA_025966355.1 Thermomicrobiaceae bacterium | reverse complement strand
GCCCAACCAGCCACGAACTAGGCCCAAAGCAAACGGAGAATCCAGTACGAGCCGGCCCAGCTGGGCCGGCTCGTACTGGATTCTCCGTTTGCTTTGGGCCTAGTTCGTGGCTGGTTGGGCGCTTACATGCTCAATCGCGGTCTTCCACTCGTCCGCCAGATCGGCGTCGGTAACCCCGTAGAAGACGCGAATCGTGCCGTTTTGACGGTAGGCGAGATCGTAGCGATGGCCGCCGGTGCGCTGCTTCTGCACACGCACCACACCATACGGACCATCCCATTTGATCTTGCTGGCGACCGGTTCGCCCGCCTCCTGTTGCTTTATGGCGTAGCTCCAGAGTCGCCGTGCCGAGTCGTTCGTCACGTTCTCGACAATCTTCCGGTTGCGCAGATCGTGCATGGTGTGATGGACTTTGCCATCTTTTTCCGCCGACGCGACGATTTCAACTCCGGTATGCGGGATCGGGAGCTCTGCCGGTGCGGCGCCGTTGGCGTGCACCTTTTCCGCGGCAGGTTCCGCGATCGCGGCTGGCGCGGAGGTTGTCGCTTCGGTTTCCGTGGCTGGCGTCGACTGCATCGAACTCGTCACCAGCGCGACGATCTGGTCGCGCGAGGCGATCACGGTCGATGCGCCGTCGCGCACGTAAATCTCGCCGGAGGTCAGCGCGTACGGCTTATCCGTGCCGGATGCGATCGTCACGACGATGAGGTCGCGATCCTGCGCGCTGAGCGCCTCGATCGCCACCGGTGGTTCCGGCGTGATGAAGCGCGCGATATCCTCTTCGAGTTGCGCGATCGCCATCTTGACGCGCGGTACGCCGACCATTTCGGCATTGGCAGTGGCGTTCAATCCGACATAAATCGAGCCACCGTCACCATTTGCCAGCGCGACGACATCCTTGTAGATGGTGTTCGTGCGTCGCCGGCTCTTGTTGAGCCGTTCGTGGAAGATCTGGTTTTCGCTTTCGCCCTCTTCGCGCGCGGCCAGCACGAGCGCGAGCTTGCTCGCCGTCGCCTGATAGGGACGGACGCGAGCAAACTGGTTGTTCTCGAAGACCGCTTTGATCGCCGCGAAGCTCACTTCTTCAAGCTGGATCTCGGTCATACGATCGCCGATGCCGAGGTCCTTCGGCCGGTCCGGATCACGGACGATCCGATGCGCGTCCGAACCCTGGACACAGATCATGCGTCGCGGGTACTCGGGCTTGCTGCCATTGAAGAAACGGGCCGTCGTGCGTGGGCCGGAGTTTTCCAGGTCGGTCGCTTCGAGGGCGTGCAGATTCGGACTCTGCGTATAGGCGATCTTGGTTTGACCGCCGAACGGGAAACCCTGCATGGCGATACCGTGCGTCGAATTGACATGCGCACCGATGACCAGGGCGCCGGCGTCGTGCAACAACTCGAAGGCGTGTAGCACATCGGTGGTTGCCCCGACCTCGCTGGTTCCCTGGCTGAGCTTTTCGTCGGGAATATGAAGTGCCAGCAACAGGTGCTCAAGGGTGCGAATCGACGTATCTTCCGGAAAAATCGCCAAAATGTGAAAACCGAAGGTAGCCGTGAATTCGAAGCCCGGCAGGAGGAGAATCCGGTTGAGGAGCCGTCGATACTCGTTGAGGAGCCGCGCTTCCTGGGGTTCGATGCGCTTGAGCGCCTCAAGGAGTTCGAGATCTTCGATCTCTCGCCACATTTGGGCATAGCCACGAACGCTGTTGTGATCGGTGAACGCGAGAATGTCGATCCCGCATTCCTCGGCCCGCTGCAGCAACTGAATGTATGAACTTTCGCGCTGCTGATAATCGGCCGACGCTGGGGTGTGGATATGGAGATCCATCTTCCGCCATGGGAGATCTTGATGCTCGGGCGGTGCCGTCACATGTGGGCGAGAACGTCTACTTCGTGACAAGGGTTGTACCTGTCACCTCCTCTCAGGGGATAATCGCCCCAATAGACTCGAAGCCATGGCCGAGAAATGCCCGGTCCACAGCCTCTCATGTCAAAATATACCATAACGAACGTGGGAATCCGATTCGGCGGCGAATCGGCGCACCGGCGCATGCTAAAATGGACTGACTCAAGCGGTCGCCAGTCGCGGCTTCTGGTGGCAAAATAGATGTACGTACACCACCATCAGCGCGGATCGCGTGGACCGTACTCGGCCGAAAGAGGAACGAGCGTGAGCGTTTTCATACTCCTAGACGTGCTCCTGATTATCTTGATATCGCTGTTCGTTCCGATCGGCTTCTGGCGCGGAGCGCAACGTGAAATCATGGTGACGCTCGGCATCCTGCTCGGTGCTGCGCTGGCCGAGTGGTGGGCGCATCCGTGGGGAAGCGATCTCGCCGATTTGACGAGCCTGCGCGATACGGGCGGCGCGTTCATGGTCGCCGTCCTCTTCTTGATCGGCAGCACCTTCTTGCTCGGCTATGGTGCCGGTGCGGCGCTGCCGGTGCCACCCCCCGGCTTGCTGGCGCGGATTCTCGGGGCGATCGTAGCGGCCGGCAATGGTGCGTTGATCCTCAGCTTCGCGCTGCGCGATATTCGGGTCTACCTGCTGCCCGATTCCGATTCCGGATTTCTCGACAAAGCCGTGATCGCGCACTTTCTTTCTACCGGCGTCGGTTGGATCTTGCTCGTCGCGGCCATTGCTTTCCTGCCCATCATCCTGATGATGGCGATCTGGGGGCAGGACGTCATGGTCGCTGATGACGGCTATATTGAGGACGACTACAACATGCCCTATGCCACTGCACAACGCCGCTATCCCCCGCGCGGAGGCGGGATGCCGATCGACTCGATCGATTCGACCTACAAGACGGAGCCACCGCGCTCGTTCTTTCGTTCGGCCGCGGAGGAGACACGCCAAATGGTGGTTCAGCCGAGCGCTGGCTCGGGCGTCGAACCACGCGGAAATCTGAGCGATATGCAGACGATCGCCTCGCGCGATGTCAGCGATC
>JAICWZ010000376.1 GCA_025966355.1 Thermomicrobiaceae bacterium | reverse complement strand
GACTACGTAGTGGGGCAGATCCTCTACCGGCAAGAGGTCGGGGTGCCGCTCAGTGAACGGCTCAAGACCGGCGAACTGATCGGCCCGACCGAGGATGAACGGCTGACGCTCGTCACCTGCTGGCCGTATGGGGTCGATGACCACCGTCTCATCGTCATCGCCCGGCCGGCACCATAAGGAACGGAGACGGAGGTTGAGCATGTAAACGCCGCTCGGACGTTGACCTGCCGGGCAAAACCGACGAGACTGGCGAGAAGCCTCCAGCGCCGCCGGGGATGCGGCTGAGGCTCGCCGGTGACCCGCCGTGCCGATTGAGGCGCCGCGTACCGGTTAAACCAGTCGATTCGTCAGGATGAGCAGGGAGGTCCGACGATGGCCGAGCTATATCCGATCAACATGGTCGTGCGTGATTACGACATCATGGGTCCGCTCGCCAAGGGCGACGTCGTGGCGCAGGATATCGCCGTGACGCTCGATCGCAAAACGCAGATGGCGGCGTTCCGTGATGGGCCGTTCCAGGCGGGCGAGGTTTCGATGAGCAAATACCTCATCGGCCTCTCGCAGGGAGATCGCAGCCTGGTCGGGCTGCCCGCCTTCCCGATGCGCGCCTTCCGTCATCGCTGCTTCTTCGTGCGGCGCGATAGCGGTCTGCGCAGCTTCAAGGATCTCGAAGGGAAGCGCGCCGGCACCAACGGCTGGAACGACACCGGCAACACCTGGAGCCGAGCCGCCATGCGTGCCGAAGGCGTCGACATCAAGTCGATCGAATGGTGGGTCGGCACGATCGACCCGACGACCGACAAGGCGTTCGGCCACACGTCGTTCACCAACGTGCCGGAGGGGATCAACGCCGTGCCGCAGGGCCGGACGTTACAGGACATGCTGATCGACGGCGAGATCGACGCCATGATGTGCCCCTGGCCGCCGCGCCGCTTCTATGAAGCGAACGGCCCGATCGTGCGGCTTCTGGAGGACTATCCGGCGATCGAAAAGGCGTACTACCGGCAGGTCGGCTACTATCCGGCACATCACATCGTGGCCGTCAAGCGCGAGGTGTTTGACGAGGCGCCCTGGGCAGCCGTGCGGCTCTTCGAGGCGCTGAATCGCTCACGTCTACATTCGCAGCAGGCACGCTGGGCGCTGACCGACGTCACGCCCTGGTCGATCACCGAGCTGGAGGAGACGGTTGCGCTCCTCGGTCAGGACTGGCAGCCGTTCGGCGCGGAGGCAAACCGGAAGATGCTCGCCGATTTCTGCGAGGAGCAGTTCGCCCAGGGATTGGTCGAGCAAAAAGTCGATCCGCTGACCGCCTTCGCCGAGTTCGAGCAGGCGCTGGCCAGCGTCGGCAAGAGCCGCTAGCGGAGAACGGGCGAACATAACTCGGGCTGAGATGCTGAGACACCGGAAGTTCTTTGAGAACTCCGTACTTTGTCGGGGCACCAGAGAGCAAGTCGCGCGACGAATCTTCCGCTCTCGGGTACGTACATTAATCGATTTGGTGGTAGGCTCATGGCGGTTCGGTTCGCGGGGCAGCCGGCCTGGATCATCGGGTCAGTAATGGATTGGTGAACGAATTCATGCGTTCGATTGGACGCGGCTCCGGTCTCGTCCGCCAGCTGTTTCACCTCTTCTTCGGTGATCCAGCCCGACTTCTCCGCTTCTGTGCGACCGGCGGCCTGGCCGCGCTGGTGCAGTTGGCCGTGCTGCGAATGCTGACCGCCGATCACTGGGAAGCGCTCATCTCGAACGGCATCGGTATGGCGGTCGCGGCGCAGGTGAACTTCACCCTGAGCAGCGCCTTCACCTGGCGCGATCGCTGGGTACGCGCCGGGCTGCATCGCCGCTGGTCGATGTACCAACTGACGATCCTCGTCTCGGCGATCCTCAACATGCTCGTCTTCATCGTCGCGCGGCTCTTTGTCGAGCAGATGATCGCGGCGCTGTTGGGTATCGCGGCGGCAGCGGCGCTCAACTTCGCGGCCGGCGATCGAATCATTTTCCGCTTGAAGCAAGCCGTTGCGGCGCTGGAACACGAGCAGGGTACCGAAGCGGTCGTACCGGTCTATATCGACGAACGAAGCGGCGACCCGCTCCACCACCGGTCGGATTGACGCAAGCGCCGCTAAGCGCTACCGATTGAGGCCGGCATATGCCGGCCTCAATCGCTTCGCGCCTGGGTGCGCTGCCGCGTCTTACTTCGACAGCGTCCAATCCTGGATATCCCAGGTGTCATACGTCCACGGGCCAGTGACCTGCCCCTTCAGCTTGTTGCTGACGGCGGAGACGTTTTGCCGTGAGATAAGACCGAGCTCGAACACCTGGTCCCAGACGAGTTGCATGATCTGGGTGAAGAGGGGGGTCGAGTTCGAGGGGTCCATCTCCTGCGCGACCTCGTTGTACAGCTTGTCGAACTCCGGGCTGTTGATCCGGGCGTAGTTGTCGAGTGCCCACTGGTTGTCCTTCTGCGCGATCTGCGACGAGAGATAGCGCTGGAACCAGAGGATCGGGAAGGGACTCGACGGACTGTTCGTGTACATCTCGAGGTCGGCATAGAACTTGTTGGTCGTCTGGTCGTTGCTCGGATCACCCGAGAAGTAGACCGAAGCGTCGATCGACTTGATTTCGATCTCGACGCCGATCTTGCCGAGCGACTGCTTCACGATCTCCTGGTTCTTCTGGCGCACCTCGTTGACCGAGGTCTGATAGACCCAGTGCAGGTCACGACCGTTCAGGGTACGGACCTTGCCGTTCATCTTGGCGCCGGCTTTGTCGAGCAAGGAGGCTGCCTGATCGAGATCGTAGGTGTACTTGATGTCCTTCGGCTGGATCGACGTGACGTTGTTCTCGACGTACGGCGTCGCGGTGCCGCCGCGGCCATAGAGTTGCGTCGCGATTGAATCGCGGTCGACGGCCACGTTGAGCGCCTGGCGCACTTCCAACACCTTGAAGTGCGGGTGCGGGACGTTCTTGTTCGACTTCTGG
>JAICWZ010000271.1 GCA_025966355.1 Thermomicrobiaceae bacterium | reverse complement strand
GTTCGACCTGGGCGGCGGTGCCGCGCGAGTCGCCTGGACTCTATGCGAGACCGCTCGTGCCCGTGGACACAGCGGATGGCTGGCGGTCGGCCAGAAGCGAAGCGACGACCCGAATGTCATCGATATCTCCGAGCGTCAGCATATCCGAACATGGTCTCGGCAGTGGTGGAACATGCATGAGAGGCTCCAACGACGGGCGACCGCGGACGACGATGGCTCGGTGCTGAGCCGCGCGACGCGAGCATTGGCCGAGCCGCTCGGCTTTCTCGATTACTGGCGAGGGATTGAGAACTTCCACTATCCAGGGAGCAGGGGACTGCTTTCGCTGACGCCGCGGCCGCCGGATATCATCCACGGACACAACCTACACGGAGGCTATTTCGATCTCCGGCTGCTCCCCGGCTTGAGCCAGCAGGTCCCGGTGGTCCTGACGCTGCACGACGCGTGGCTGCTGAGCGGGCACTGTGCCCACTCGTTGGGCTGCGAGCGCTGGATGATCGGGTGCGGCTCCTGCCCCGATCTGACGATCTATCCGTCGATACGGCGCGACGCGACTGCTGAGAATTGGCGTCGCAAGCGCGATATCTACGCGCAAAGCCGCCTTCATGTTGCCTCTCCGTCACGCTGGCTGATGCAGAGGGTTGAGCGATCGATATTGGCTCCGGGTATTGAGGAAGCACGCGTCATCCCGAACGGCGTCGATCTCTCCATCTTCCGTCCAGCAGACCAGCGGGCGGCGCGGACGGAGCTTGGCATACCCCAACACGCTGACGTCCTCCTCTTCGCCGCGAATGTCATCCGCGACAACGTCTGGAAAGACTATCAGACGCTGCGCGAGGCCATCCGTCTGGCGGCCGAGTCGTTCCAAGAGCGGCAGATCCTCTTCATTGGATTGGGCGACGACGGTGCCTCGGAACGAATCGGGCGAGCCGAGATACGCTTCGTCGCGTACCAGGACGATCCAGCGATCGTTGCCCGCTACTACCAGGCGGCTGACGTCTACGTGCACGCCGCGCGCGCCGATACGTTTCCCACAAGCGTGATCGAAGCCCTGGCGTGTGGACTCCCGGTCGTGGCGACGGCTGTGGGCGGAATCCCCGAGCAGATCGACGACGGCCTGACCGGTCTACTCGTTCCGGTGGCGGACGCACAGGGCCTGGCAAAGCGAATCGTGCAGCTGCTGGCGGATGACGCGCTCAGGCAGCGACTGGGAACCGCGGCGACCGCCGCCGCACGGGAGCACTTTGACGTTCGCCGGCAAGTCGATACCTATCTTCACTGGTACGGCGATCTCGTGGACCGTCGAGGATCTGGGCACATGATCGAAAGGGCGGAGCATGCGTTGTCCGAGCCTGGCTGACCTCCCGTCTCCTCCACCCGGTAAGACCGGCTGGCCCTGGACAGAGGAAAGTACATTGATGCCGGATCACGTGCCGGATGGCCGATCCTGGCCGCTGGCCAGCATCGTGACCCCCTCCTACAATCAGGCATCGTTTCTCGAAGAGACGATCCGGTCGGTCCTGCTCCAGGGCTATCCGAATCTCGAGTATGTCGTCATCGATGGCGGGAGTAGCGACCAGAGTGTTGAGATCCTCCGCCGGTATGAACCCTGGCTGGAATACTGGGTCAGCGAGCCGGACCGGGGCCAGGCGCATGCGATTAACAAGGGATTCGCGTATGCCACGGGTCAAATCTTCGCCTGGCTTAACTCGGATGACGTCTATGAGCCAGGTGCCCTACAGCGGATCGCAGTGCACTTCGCGCGGAATCCAGCATGCCAGTTGGTATACGGAGATGGATGGTACATCGATCTGGACGGGCAAAAGACTGACCGATGCGTCTGGATAGAGCCATTTGACCGCCAACGTTACTTGACGTTCAACTCCATCCTGCAACCGGCGGCGTTTTGGCGTCGATCATTGTGGGAACGCACCGGCCCACTCGACGCCCGTTACCACTACGCGATGGACTGGGAATGGCTGATCCGGGCGACCGAATCAACCGAGCCTCAGTACCTACCGGTCGAACTGGCGCGCTGGCGCATTGGACCGGAAATCAAGACGCGATCAGGTGGCCGGGCGCGGCGAGCGGAAGTTGCGGAGGTCGCCCGGCGATACGGCGGGATTCGACAGCCAACGTACGTCGTCTATCAGCTCGATCGGCTTGCCTGGACACTGACCGACCGCTTTGGAGGCAGGTTCCTTGGCCAAGGCTTGCAGCGCCTCTCGGCGCCAGTGCGATGGGTTGTGAAAGACAAACTTTGGAAAGGCCGCTATCTATCGTAGTCCGAGCGTGTTGTGAGAGCATGGGGAGGACTGAGTACGTGAAGAGTCGTGTTACGGGGCGCCGTATTCGACTCCTCAAGTTCCGTACCGACCTGTCGAAGCAACGGCATTATCGTCGCTGATCAGTCGTTCGCACCGTATATGGTACTGACCGCTTCATTTCCTGGGATCTTTCGATGCCATTATCAACTGCGGCGCCGCCGTTCTGATGGGATCCGGCACCGGCAAAATGCTGAAAATGGCATCCAGACCGTGCGCTTGCAGATCGATCTCCGCCACGAAGATTCGGCGAGCGAGATCGTAGCGGGCCACGCGCGTTGGCAGATCGCGCCGGAACCCCTTACGCACCCACGATACGTTCTGGCGAACTTTGGTGAGCCGCAGTCGGGAGAATCCGAGCCACACGCTTCCGTTTTCGACGAAGAGACCGCGACACCATCCAAGGAGTGCATCGGGTGGCGCGATCGCATTCAGGTCGATCAACTCTTCGACCCGCAAGGTCTCCGCGTTCGCGATCGCGATGTAACCGTTGACTGTCGTGAAGTAGATGTAACCGTTGTAGAGATGTCCGTCATGTACCCGCTCGAGGCCGATATCGATGCGCTTGCTCGGATCGGTGAGGCAGAGCGCATCGCGCTGCTCAAAGCGCGTCACCCAGAGATCGTCGCCGACGTAGAAGACGTGGTTTGGGTGAGACCGGTGAGGCTTCAGGCTCGTCACGCGACGGTAGTCGATCTGCCTGTCGAAGCGCTCCCAGGAATCCTCACAGAGCGTGTTCCAGATACGCAGAATCTCACCATCCAATGTCAACTCGAGAACCATATCGAGCCCTGAGTTCGCGACCAACAGATGACCGTCGCGCGATGGTCGGACGTGGTGAACATCATTGAAACACGGGAGGGACACGTAGGTCGCGAGCGTGAAATCGGGCAGCGTGTAGACCATCGCCTCGGTCTGGGTGCTCACGTATAGTCTGTCGCCGTCTAGCGTACCGCATTTGAACAGGATGGCTGGATCCTCGTCGGCACAGACATTTGGAGGAGAGACGTACTCGACGCGTCGCTCGACCTGTCCGCCAACGGTGTCGACCTCTACGACCAGGCCCTTGTGGTACTTGTACCAGAATGCTTCCCCTTCAAGCAGGGATCGTGCGTTGCGCTGCTGTCCGCCGGTGACATACAGCCTGGTCATCTCCGTCATCTCCATCCTGCCCGACCCGGTAAGCCGGTGCTTCCGCCGCTATCCGACACGCTGTGAACGTCGCTGGTTAGACCGGTTGTACGCCGGCATGGTTTCCGCGCGGATTTGCGACATCGAGCTCAAACGCGACTCGCCAGCTATCGTTGAACAGACTCACATCCACCTACCGACTGTCGCCGCGTTCAGTTCGCTCTCTCAAGTAAAGGCTCAGACTTGGCCGCCGGTGAGGCGATCAGGTCCGTTGATCTGACGTTGGAGTTCAGTCCATTGGCGTTCGTTCGGTGTACGAGGATCCGTCCCCAGACGCGACCGCACTCCTCTTCGCACCTGGATGCGCGTCTTCGGCTGCATGCGTCGCCATGAGGCAGGTCAGCGGCATCTACGGTGC
>JAICWZ010000094.1 GCA_025966355.1 Thermomicrobiaceae bacterium | reverse complement strand
CGGTTCCCTGCACCGCAACACGGCCGCTGGTCGGCCGGTCGAGCCCGCCGAGCAGGTTGAGCGCGGTCGTCTTGCCGCAACCGGACGGCCCCAACAGCACGACGAACTCGCCGGCCGCGATCTCCAGATCGAGCCGGTCGAGCGCCGTGACCTGCACCTCGCCCATGCGATAGCGTTTGGCGACTGCTTCGAATTGAATGATTGGTTGTGGCTCCATCGCTGTTCTCCTGCCGCGCTTCGGATCTCGCGTTCGTTTCTAAACTGACCAGTCAGTCTAGAGCGTTCGAGACGATTGTAGTGTAGACTGACTGGTCAGTCAAGGGGTGTGCGGGATTGGCCGACTATATCCCCGTAGGGGCGTCATTAATGACGCCCGGCCGATGCGCGAAGCGCGAGGCGTCTCATTGTTGAACGCGTCGAGGACGGCAACGTCGGTGCCTGGGGAACGGGGAACGGGCGCCGCCTGAACGGCGCGCCGGGCGTCATCAATGACGCCCCTACGTGCGATGAGGGCTATAATTCGATGGGAAGTCAGCGATGTCAGCCAAAGGTGAACGGAGCAGCGAACGACGCGCGCAAATCCTGCAAGCCGCGGCTGCGGTCTATGCGCGGCAGGGAATCGATGGCGCGCGCATGGACGACATCGTGGCAGAAGCGGGCCTGAGTAAAGGCACGCTCTACTGGTATTTCGACAGCAAAGACGACATCACGGTCGCACTCGTCGAGGAAGTTATCAGCGGCGAATTCGCGCAACTCCGGCAATTGGTCGATGCCGACGGCACTGTTATCGAACGACTCGAACGCTTCTTCGACATGCACACCGCGATCCTGCAATCGAATCCGCTGCTCGGTAAGCTCGGCATCGAATTCTATTCCATCGCCGGCAAGCTGGATAAAGTGCATGAGCTGGTGCGGCAATACTACGAAGAGTTCGTGGCGGTGGCGCTGGCACTGGTGCGACAGGGCGAGGAGCGGGGTGAACTGCGCATCGAGCGTCCGCGCGAATTGGCCGTCAACCTGGTCGCGCTGGTCGAAGGCTCGACGCTCCTCTGGGCGATCGGCATCCAGGAAGTCGATCTCGCCCAGCAGTTCCGCAACGCCATCGCGCTCTTGTTCGATGGGCTGCGAGCGTAGACGGACTAAGCGGAAGCGTTCGCTTCACCTGCCAGCAGCGGTGGCTGGCCAAGCGCCAGATAGCGGCGGACACTCATGCGGTTGCGGGCGTCGTCGGCCAGGCCGAGCAGCCTGAGGAGATCTTCTTCGCTGGCCCCCTCGCGCGCTCGATCGACGGCAAACGTATCGCGCAACGACTGCGGCGAGATCGGCCGGCCGATCTTCGCGTCGTTCGCCACGCGCTCGACCAGCTTGTTCAACGACTGCGGCAGCATATCGATCAACACACCGCTCGTGTCATCGGCGCCGCGTAGTTCCCGGTAGATCTCGGCGAATTCGGGCGTCCCGGCCAGACGCCGCTCGCGACCGCGATGGCGCGCGTTCTCGTAATAGACATAGACGACCGGCTGCTCGGGTGTGGAGAGGTCGATGTGATCATGGCGTAGTTGCAGCACTTCGGCGCGCGCCAGACCGAGCCGAAGCATCAGCCAGACAGCCGCGTGCGCCCGCTTGCCGTCGCGCTCGGCCGCCGCCAGCATTCGTTCCTGCTCGTCGGCAAAGAGCGGGCGCGGCGTTTTGAGCGGGATATGCTCGGGATAGAACTCCTCGGTCGGGTCGTCCTCCAGCACATGGATCTTCTCGATCAGATACTTGAAGAGCCCGGAGACCGACGTGAGGCGCCGCTTGCGGGTCGAGCGTGTCTTGCATTCATCAAGAAAGAGCGCGATGTCGCGCCGCAGGATCTGACCGATCGGCTTGGGACCGATGAGCATCTCGAAGAGCGAAAGATCGTAGCTATACGAGTTGACGGTGTTGGCCGGGTAGCCGGACTGTTCCAGGTAGCGACGGTACCAGTAGCGAGCGACGTCGAGGCTGGAGCGGCTGGTGAGATCGGGCATGACGCCGACATTACCGCGCAGTCGCCCGTCGGCGCCCGTTTCGAAGAGCGACGGCTGCACCGCCGGTCGATGCCGCTCGCGTTCGGCATCTTCACTCGTGAGTCGATCGTTCATTGCCGCCCCCACTGATCGGGCCGAACGTCGCCAATCCTGCATTCAGACTAGCGAACAGGTGTTCGTATGTCAAGTCAGGTGAGCGCGACGAGGGCGACGCATGCGATCGCCCAACCCCGGCTGCCGCCGCCCAACGCCGCCTCACCCGCGGGCGAGGCGATACTGGTGCAATGCGACGGCGAGCAGCGTGGCGACGGCGACGGCATCTTCACGGTCGTCGGCATTGAAGGCGGAGCCGGTCGCGCGGAAGAGCCCGTACTTGCCCATCTCGCCGCAGGCCGATCGAATCGGGACGATTAACCGGTGTGGATAACGACCGGCGAGTGTTTCACCGTGCGCGACGATCGTCGTGCCGCGCCGCTGGCGAGCGGTCGCGCGGAGCGCCGCTTCGAAGCCCGGCTCACCGAGGGCAAAGCCACGTTCGCCCGGCACGATATCATCGACGTTCAGATGAATCAACGCGCCGGAGGCGCTGAAGGTCTGGATGCTGAGGCGGAGCGCCGCCGGCAGGAGTTGGGCCGGCTCCTGACCGGCAAGAAGCAACGTCATCAATTGCGTCACCGCACGCCAGCGGGCGCGAGAATCGGGCTCCTCGCCCACCGCCTCTGGCGAATGCGCTTCGATCGGTGCCGGTGTGGGCACAAGCGGCTCGGTCGGGTCATCCGGTCCGCTCTCCCGCTCAACCACCGGCGGATCGAGGACGAGTTCACCCGTACGCACCAGGCTCGGGCTGGTCGCTACCGGATCGAGCGCAAGCTCGCCGGTTCGCACCAGGCCGCCGCCCAACGGCCGGCCGGCCGGCTGTGCCGGATTGTCCGTCCAACGGTTCGATCCCCAACTGGGCAAGGAGGCAAAGGCGCTCTGAGTGGCACCGCGCCCAGTCAGCGCCGGACTCGCCGTCTCCAGCGGGAAGAGCGTCCCGAGCGCGGACTGCACCGCTGCCACGATCTCGTCGAGTCCGGCCGCCGCGCCAATCGACGCCTTCAACCGGCGGATCGTGTCGCGTGTGTGGTTCGTGGGGGAGACCAAATCAGACATCGCTGCTTCCTCATTCCCGTTTCCTGATAAACGGACCGTTCGCCGCGCGGTGGTTGGCAATCACTGTTACGCCTCTAATATGACCGATGATCGCGTACGTTCGCATAAGACCGAGGTTGTAGTTAAGTACCGTACGTTCGTACCGTTGGGGTTGAGCGCTTCAGAGCGCGGCCCGCTGGCGCGATGCGTACATGGCGGCATCAGCCTGGGCAACCAGCTCCGTCGGCTGCCGTCCATCTTCAGGGAACGAAGCGATTCCCCAGGAAATGCGTGGCAGCCGGGGTTCACCGGTCGAGGCCGCGATTGCTGCGTCGACCTGCTGCATGAAGGCGGCCATCTCGCTCGCCGTGGCACCGGGGCGCACGATCGAGAACTCGTCCCCGCCATAGCGGGCGACGGAATCGCCCGGCTCGCTGGCGTCGAGCAGCAGCTGGGCCAGCCGCTGGATCACCGCGTCGCCGTCAATATGCCCACGTGCGTCGTTGATCGACTTGAAGCCGTCGACATCGATGATCGCGACCGAGACGAAGCCGTCGTCGTTCGCGGCGCGCTCAACCTCCAGCTCCAGCGTCCGATAGAAGGCGCGATGGTTGAGCAGCCCGGTCATCGAATCGAGTTCCGACTGGCGCTTCACCTGACTGTGCAGTTCGGCCAGTTGCACCGCGCGGGCCACGTAGGCGGCGGTAATCTCCAGTACCGTCTGATCGGTACGCGAATAGGCGGCCGGACGCAAGCTTTCGATGTTGAGTACGCCGATGCAGCCATCGTCCAGCAGCATCGGCACAGCCAGCTCGGAGCGTACCTGGCGGCCATCGCCGGAGACGTAGCGTGGATCGAGACGCACATCGGGGATATTCTGCGTCTTGCCGTGCGTCGCCACCCAGCCGATGACACCCTGATCGGGGCGGAGGACATAGACGCTGCCCCGCGAATTCGCGTTGACCATCGTGATGAAGCGATTGTGCTCGCGGCGCCGGATGAAGATATCGACCAGTGACGTCGGGAATTCGGCCTCGATGATCACCTTCAGCCTGCGCAAGAAACTGCCGAGATCGATCAATTCACCGACCTCATTGCCAATCCGCATCAGCAGACCGAAGGCGCGGGCCTCGGCGCCAATCCAGCGATGCAGGTTGAGATCACCCAGTTGCACCGGTGGCATGATGTCGACGCCGATCGTGCCCTGACGTACCGCAGCCGCGAAGCGATGGATCAGATCCGGGTCGAACTGTGCCCCGGCCAGCCCTTCGAGCGTGCTCAACGTCCGCTCGACCGTCCATGGCGCCTGATAGGAGCGTCCGGTGACGAGCGTATCGAACGCTTCCGCGATCGTGACAATGCGCGCGCCGAGTGGAATCTGCTCGCCGCGCAGCGCGTCCGGATAGCCGCTACCATCGAAGCGCTCGTGATGATGCCGGATGAGCGGTTCGGCCGCGCCGAGGCTGGGGAAGGTGCTGGCGATAGCAGCACCGAACTCAGGATGGCGCCGGATCAGATCCCAATCATCGGCCTGCAACGTGCCCGGCGTTTGCAACACCCGATCGGGCACACCCATCTTCCCCATGTCATGCAGCAGCCCGGCGATCTCGATCGTCTCGATTTCGTCCCGCGGCAGGCCGAGCAAATCCGCCAGCGCGCGACTGTAGTCCGCCACATGCCGGGCGTGCTGGCGGGTAAAGACGTCACGCGCATCGACGGCGTTGGCCAGCGCGGTCGCGGCAGCCCGCAGCATCGACGTCGAGCGCTCGACGTGCAGGCAGCGCTCGATCGCGGCCGCTGCTTGCTCCACCAGCAGGCGCGCCAGCCCCAGGCTGACGGCTGGCCGGGCCGTATCAGCATTCCAGAAACAGCTGATCGCCCCGAGCGTCGTTCCCTGCCGGCTCTTGAGCACGAAAAGATCGAAGAGCCAATCGGTCGTCGCGGCAGCGCTCGCCGATCGCGACGGCTCATAGTTCCCATCGAGCATCGGTATGACGCCAGACTTGCCGGCCATCAGCAACGGCTGTTCACCGGTACCGAGATGAAGCGCGACGACATCGGCGCCCAGCGCCTGGGCGAGTCGATCAGCCACCAGTTGATAGGTAGCGGCGGTATCCGGCGCCTCGTTCAGCGCGCGGGAAAAATCGTGGAGGGCCACGAGCGCCGCCGGGTCATCTACGAGTTCAACCCAGGTGGTCAAATGCCGAAGCGGTCCGCTCAGATCGCGAGCAGCACCAGCAGCCTTCCCGCGATAGAGCCAGAGATCAGCCAGCGCTTCTCCGGCATCAGTCAGGCGACGAACCGACCAGGTGTCGCTCGGCGTGGATGCCGACATGGCACAGTCGGGCGACTCGATGAGGGCGCGCTGGACAATGTGAGGGAAGGTGGCTGAGAAGCCAGGCGAGACATCGTGCCGGAACCAGCCGCTGACGCGCGGCAGCCTGGACTGCCGCAGGACCAGCGCCCCGCCCTCGCCTGTTTCCAGACGGCCGGCACGGCTCAGGCAATCAAAATACTCGCATAGAATCGCATCAGCTTCGTGGCTGACAGCGATGGGGAATCCGTTCGACGCATCAAGCGGCATCGTTCGTACTCTGTCCACTACGGGTTCGTCGTCACGGTCGCCTCGGCCTGGAGGCGATGACGGTGTGATGGTAGTCGGCATTGCCACACGTTGACATAGGACTGTAGTTGGAAATTGGACCGTTAAGCGCGTCGTCGGGAGAGATTTGCGACGTTCTTCGCATGGCGGAGCGCTCCGGCAACAGGCAAGATTGTGCCTACTCTGGGAGAGGCACTGATGCTCGCGCGACCGCAGCTGACGATCGACAAACTCCGTGCACAGCTCACCCGCTTCCCGCGGTCGCTCTGGCTGCTGGCCGGTGCCAACTTCGTGCTCTTTTGCGCGCGCGGTATGACAATACCCTTCCTGGTCATCTTCTTCGGCCAAATCGAAGGGCTTGGCGCCGGGTTCGTCGGTGCCGGGATTGCTGCCAGTTCCATCGTCGGTGTCGCCTTTACGTTGGTCGCGGCCGGGACGATCGACCGCTTCGGCGCACGCACCATCCTGATTGTCACGATTGCCGGGACGGCGTTGACGACCGCCTTCTTTCCCGTTTCGACGACGCCGGTTCTCTTCTTCAGCATCATGATCCTGCAGGGGATCTTCACCCAGCTCTACTGGCCGGCCTCCGATACGCTGGCGACCTCGATGGTGCCGGTGTCGCAGGCGGGTGAGATGTTCGCCATGCTGCGGGTCGCCAGCGCGCTCGGCATCGGCGCCGGCGGCCTGATCGGCGGCCTGATCGTGGTCGGCGGCGCCGAGGCGCAGTATCGCATCCTCTATTTGAGTGCGGCGACGGGCATCGCCATTGCCGGCGTGCTCGTCTTCCTGCTCGTTCATCCTCCGGCACGGCATGCCGCCGAGGTACGCGCGGGCGACGCCACCAACGCCGGGAGCTGGCGCGATGTCCTGAGCGATCGACGCTTTATGTACAGCCAGGTCGTGATGTTCATCCTGCTGGCCGGTTTGACGCAGCTGCAGGTGAGCGCTCCGCCCTATCTGCGAGCGCAGGCGCACCTCGACGAAGCGCTGATCGGCTTCCTCTTCACGATCAACACGGCGATCGTGGTCGTGGCGCAGCTCTGGGTGGCGCGCAAGATCGCGCCCTGGGGACGCGGCGCGACGCTGGCGGTGGCCGGGCTCTTCTGGGCCGTCGCCTACGCCCTGATCGGCGCCAGCGTCTGGTCGAACCTGCTGCCGTTCGCGGCCATTGTCGTCTATACGATGGGCGAAATGGTCTTCATGCCGACCTCGGGCGTCATCACGGTCGAACTGGCGCCGGAGCACCTGCGCGGCCGCTATCTCGCTTTCGGGAGCGTCATCTGGGGAAGTTCCTACGGCCTGGCATCCTGGGCCGGTGGCGCGGCGCTCAGCACGCCTCATCCCGGCATGCTCTGGCCGGCCGTCATCGTCGTGCTCTGCATCGGATCCATCGGAGGCATCTTCTACGACCGATTCACGCGATTGCCGACTCTCGGCACTCCGCGCGTCGGCATCGCCGATTCGGACTGACGAAATTCTCTCGCAGAGGCGCAGAGGGCGCAGAGGTTTCAAAAATTTACTCTCTGCGCCCTCTGCGCCT
>JAICWZ010000598.1 GCA_025966355.1 Thermomicrobiaceae bacterium | reverse complement strand
GGTAGTCGACCGCCGCGCCGGTATCGAAGCTGATCTGCGTGGCCTTCGTCTGTGCCACGTGCGTCTGCCAGTCGAAGTCATCGCCCCGCGCATCGCCGTGGCCGACCCCGGCCGTGCGACCGAAGTAGTCGATGGCGACGGTGTCGTAACCGTTCTCGGCAAAGCGCTCGGCCAGCTCTTCATAGTAATGGTGCAGGCCACGAATATCGGGCAGGATAACGACGCCCACACCCGTCGGCTTGGCCGCTCGCGCGGCGAAGGCGGCAAAATCGGCACCGTCGGCCGCGGTCAGCGTCAGCACGTGGGTATCCAGGGCGCCGCCCTTGATCGGCGCGATCGGCGGTCGCGCGCCGGAATCGAAACACATGGCAATGTCCTTCCAAAACGATGAAGCGCCAGAAACGACAACGCCGCTCCGCGGATCGCTCCAAAACTGCTCAGGATTACCCATTACTTCTGAAAGCGTAGCGCGAGATTCGGAGACGCACAAGCGGAAGGAACTCTCTCGCAGAGGCGCGGAGACGCTCATTATGAAAAACTCTGCGTCCTCTGCGCCTCTGCGAGAGATATTCGTCCGATCCACGCGAGCTAGTTACGCGGTACGTCCGGAGCGAACACGTCATGCAGCACGGGGCTCTGAAAATCCTCGGCGAGACATTCCATATAAATGACGTCCCAGAACTTGCCGCCCATGAAGTGGCACTGGTGCCGACGGCCGAATTCACGGAAGCCGGCCTTCTGGTACGCATGCTGGCCGGCCAGGTTGAACGCATAGACCTTGAGAAACACATTGCGCAGGCCGAGCGCGGTGAAGGCGCAGTCGAGCACCAGCCGGGTCGCCTCGGTGCCATAGCCTTTACCCCGTTCCGACGGCTCGCCGATGAAGATGACGAACTCGGCGGTGCCATGGTGAAAATCGACATCCTGCAGGCGCGTCGAACCGATCGGCGCCCAGTCACTGGTGCGATAGATGGTGAACGAGACGCCGTGTGGATCGTGCGCGGGCGTCGAGATCGCCTCGTATTGCGCTTCGAGTGCCTCCAGCGTCTGCGACACGGGCCGGGCGCCGGTGGTGCGCAGAGTGTTGAAGTCGCTAAACCAGCGATGATACGTTTCGATGAGGTCGTGTCGGAGCGGCCCGAGCGCGACCTGCTCGCCGACGACATTCACCACCGGCCGCGACGCATTCGACTCGTTCATCGCATATCCCTTCTTGCATCCCAACCAACGCGAACATCATTCCGATCATAAAACACCGCGCGGACGGTGGTGACGAACACGCCAATGGCGAAGCATCCAGCCACTCATGACCGGTCGCACAGGCGATCCTGCAACACATTCAAGCATCGAATGTGGTTCGAATTGCTTCTCGCGTAATTTACTGTCCTGAATCTTGACAATTCGCGTGGCAGCCGCTAGCCTGCATACAGACGCGACCATTTCGAGTTGACCTATGCCAGACGGTCTACCGCTGCTCCACAGATCGTACGCTCGACGTCAGAGCGCTCACGCTGGCAGCGACGGCGTCATCCAACCGGCTGGAGGTCGCTCCGGACAGATTCCGCGCGACTCGATTGGGCCGCGCCGTTCGCTGAGGAGGCGATATGAACCGTCCCATCAACGAGGATGAGACT
>JAICWZ010000405.1 GCA_025966355.1 Thermomicrobiaceae bacterium | reverse complement strand
GTACGGGTCGTGGTTGCTCGGCGTGTAGGTCAGGCAGCGGCGCTCGAAGCACTGCACCAGGACGTCGGTCTGCGTGCCGCCGACCATCGCCTGCGTCCAGTACGCCTCGGTCAGCGGGTAGCCGGTGACGAAGACCCAGTTCGCCGGGGTTACCAACGGCGAGATCTGCTGTGTCAGGTAGTTCCAGAAGACATCCGGGATGTTGTGCCCAACCATGCTGCCGTCACCAGGCGAGTTAAACCAGTAGGCTTCGTGCACATCGGCAGGTGGTGTCAGGTCCTGACCAACCGCGCCGCTTGCGTCGAGCGTCGCCGTCACCAGATCCCCGGTATGGTCGCCATAGCTACCCATCAGTCGTCCAAGCGTCTGGTAGGTCGGGGTGATATAGCTACCCGGATCGCCCGCGACCGGGATGGCGGCCGGCAGCACCGAGTCGTAGATGTCGGGATCCTGGCCGACCTGCACGCGACCGGTCATCAGTTCGTAGACGAGCCGACCGTTGGTCACGTACCAGACATCGTCCGGATTGCCCGATGGATCGTTGATCTCCATGCGGCTCTTGTCGAAGTAGGCGACCTGCCGCTGGTTGTTCGGCAGCTTCGAATACGTATATGGCTCGCTCAGCACGTGGTTCGCCTGCGGTCCCCAGAGCCAGGAGCGATCGACGGTGCCATTCGCCACCGGCGCGTCGGTCTTGTTCCAGAGTGCGACCATCGCGGGATCGAGCGCGGGATCGGCAGCCGCCGGTGCAGCGGCCAGCGGCCCCAGCGCCGAGAGCGCCAGCAGCGTGACGCCGAGGAGCCAGAAGAGTCGTCTCATCTCCACCCGTCCTTTCCGGGATACGATCGAGTCAATCAACACTGGCACGATTCTGACGGGCGTACGTTCCCTGAAAGTTCCTCACGCGCGGGAACCGCCGGGGAACCGTACAATGCGACTATGCGAACCGTTCCGGCGCCAAGACGTTCAATAGCCGGAACTGGTCTGCAGCCTGCGATGAGGAGAATCCGTGCGCATCCTGGTGGTCGATGATGACGCGCGCATCCGCGCGGCGCTAACCGGTCCGCTGCAGGCGGCCGGTTACGAGGTGTGCGACGCGGCGGACGGCGAAGAGGCGCTGCGCCTGCTCGAAACGGCGCGGCCCGATCTCCTCATCCTCGATGTCACCCTGCCCGGCATCAGCGGCTTCGAGGTCTGCCACGAACTGCGCGCCTGGGAGGAACTTTCCAATCTGCCGCGCACGCCGGTCATCTTCTTAACCGTGCGCGACGATTTCGATTCGGAAGAATCGGGCTTTGGCGCGGGTGGCGACGATTATGTGACGAAGCCGTTTTCGGTACCGGCGCTGCTGGCACGCGTGCGCCTGCGCTTACCGAATGCGCCGGTGCGGGTCATCGACGAGTACCTGCGGCTCAACCTGACGACGCGCGATGTCGCCGTCCGACGCGACGACACCTGGGAAGCAATACGTCTGCAACCGCTCGAATACAGCCTGCTCGAACGGCTCTATCTCAACGCGGGCATCTGGATTTCGCGCTCCGATCTGCTCGAAGCGGTCTTCGACCGTGAGGATGAGGACACCAAAGCGGTCGAGAAATACGTCCACCTGCTGCGCCAGAAGCTGGAGCGCGATCCAAAGGCCCCGGTCTACATCCAGAGCATGCGCAACGTCGGCTATCGCTTCAAGCCGCTCGATCGCACCGGCTGAGCGCGTCGTATGGACTGGCTGCGCACCACCTGGGAGATCACGTTCCGCCTCAACGGGCTCTGGCTGGCGCTCATCATCGTTTGTGCGCTGCTCCTCGTCATTGGGCTGCCGCTTGCCATCAACGCGCTCTGGTCGTGGCGCTACCTGCATGCGCGCAAGACGACGTCCGACTTTCGGCGCCTCTGCGATGCGCTGACGGTCGGCGTCCTCATCGTCGCGCCGGACAACCGCGTGCTGCTGGCGAACCGGCGCTGCAGCGAACTTTGGCCGGAGATCGAAGCGGGCAAGCTGTTGCCGGAGGAGCTGGTGCGACTGCGTGGGCCGGATGACGGCTTCGCCAGCGCCATCGTGACCACGTCAAACCACGCCCGGCTCCTGACGCGCGTCCATGGACTGCTCTCGCCGCGTGGTCGTGAGACGCTCATTTCATTGGAAGATGCCACGCTCGTTGAAGAGGAAGCCGAACTGGCGACGACCTTGCTGCGTCAGGTAACACACGAGTTGAAGACACCGCTCTCGGTCATTCGCGGCCATGCCTCGCGCTTCGCCGTGGCCGGCGCGGCCGACGCGCAGGAAGCGCAGCGCGCCTGGGCAGTCGTCGATGACGAGGCGAGCCGTCTGACCGCGCTCATCGATCAGGCGCTCCTCATGGCGCGTCTCGAAACGCCCAATCCGCTTTTCGAACGGCGGCCGGTCAACCTGCGTGCGCTCTGCGAAGAGGTCGTCATCGATCTGGCCGAACGTGCTACGTTGCAGGCTGCCGATCTCGATTTTGAGGTCGAAGAGGGCCGCTTCATTCTTTCCGGTGATCGTCCCGCGCTGCGCCAGATGCTCCTCAACCTGATCGACAACGCCATGAAGTACGGCGGCAGCGGCGTACGCGTGACGCTGGCGCTCAGCCACGACACGACGACCGGCCAGATTCGACTGGCCGTATCGGATGACGGGCCGGGGATCGCCGAGGGCGAGCTGCGACTCGTCTTCGAAAAGGGCTATCGCGGGGCGCATCTGCGCGGCAGTCGCGTCGGCAGCGGGCTTGGGCTGGCGCTGGTGCGCGCGATCGTCGCCTGGCATGGCGGCGTGGTG
>JAICWZ010000017.1 GCA_025966355.1 Thermomicrobiaceae bacterium | reverse complement strand
GATGAGCTCTCCGGCGAGGGCGGCAGTGAGATCGAAGCGTTGCGTCAGCGCCTCCTCGAACGCTGCCTGCCCGAGTACGTCGAAGAGAAGCTGATCAAGGAGATCGGGCGCCGGGAGCGCATGCCGACCATCTCGGCCGAAAGCACCGTTGTGCGCACGTATATCGACACCGTGCTTTCGCTTCCCTGGGGCAAGCAGACGGACGACAACTTCGATCTCGATCACGCCGAAACGATCCTGAATGAGGATCACTACGGACTGGAGCAGGTCAAGGAGCGCATTCTCGAATTCCTGGCGGTGCGCAAGCTGACCCAGGGGCAGGGCGGCACCGGCGCTTCGATCCTCTGCCTGGTCGGACCTCCCGGCGTCGGCAAGACGAGCCTCGGCCGCTCGGTGGCGCGCGCCATGGGACGCGAGTTCGTACGTATCAGCCTCGGTGGTGTGCGCGACGAGGCGGAGATTCGCGGCCACCGGCGAACGTATATCGGCGCCTTCCCCGGTCGCATTATCGGCGCGATGAAAACCGCCGGAAGCAATAATCCGGTCGTGGTGCTCGATGAGTTGGACAAGATGTCGTCCGACTTCCGTGGTGATCCGGCATCGGCGATGCTGGAAGTACTCGACCCGGAGCAGAATAGCAACTTCTCCGACCACTTCCTGGACATGCCGTACGATCTCTCGCAGGTGCTCTTTATCGCAACCGCCAACTACCTCAGCAACGTTCCACGACCGCTGCGCGATCGCATGGAGATCATCGAGGTTGGCGGCTACATCGAGCAGGAGAAGATCGAGATCGGCCGGCGTCATCTGCTGGCGAAGCAGACGAAGATCCACGGTCTCGACGACGGCCAGGTCGAGATTCCCGAGAAGATCTGGGTGCAGCTCATTCGTCGCTATACGCGCGAGGCGGGCGTGCGTGGTCTGGAACGTCAGATCGCGGGCGTTTGTCGCAAAGTGGCGCGCGACGTGGTTAAAGGGCGGAACAAGCGGATTCGACTCACACCGGCGCGGCTCGAAGAGTATCTCGGTCCGCAGCGCTTCGGCTTCGAGCACCAGATCGGCGAGAGTCAGGTCGGCGTCGCGATCGGGCTCGGCACGACCGATGTCGGCGGCGAATTGATTCCGGTCGAGGTCGCGGTGCTGCCGGGGCATGGCCACCTGACGATTACCGGCCAGGCGGGTGACGTGATGCAGGAATCGGCTCGAGCGGCGCTGAGTTATGCGCGCTCACGCGCTGGTGCGCTGCGCATCCCGGTCGACTTTCAGGAGAGGCACGATCTGCATATTCACCTGCCGGAAGGGGCGATTCCCAAGGATGGTCCCTCGGCCGGTATTACCATGGCGACCGCGCTCATTTCGGCGCTCAGTCGCCGGCCGGTGCGCGCGGATGTCGCCATGACGGGCGAGATCACGCTACGCGGTCGGGTGCTCGGCATCGGTGGGTTGAAGGACAAGACGCTGGCGGCGCATCGGGTCGGTATCCGTCGGCTGATCGCGCCCGAAGAGAACCGGCGCGACCTGGCGAAGATTCCAGCGAAGATCGTTTCCGATATGGAGTTCTTCTGGGTCGAAAATATGGATCAGGTGATCGCCCAGGCGCTTGATTTCACCGAGCGTGTGGACGAAATCGACCCGACCTTGCAGGAGCAGTTACAGCAGGAGCTGCCGGTCGAATCTCCCGATTTGGCTCAGGTGCCCGCCGCGGAATCGCCCGCCGCGATTCTCTGACGCGCCGCTGCGGCTTGTGCATGTCGTACGCGACGTGTATTGTTGGCGAATCCTCCGGTGGTGGGACTGCTGGATGATGCGGTCACCGAATGACGCGATCTTGATCGGGTGGCCGCGTATCGCCTGAAATGACTGTGGTGGAGAGCGTGGCGCGACTCGCTTCGGATTCCGCGGCTCTTGAGGATGAAGCTGAATCACCGTCGGTCGGCCCCAGGCAGGTAGCCATCTTCGTTGTCGTTTCTCTCGCCCTGCTCATGTCGAGCATCGATTCGACCATCGTGGCGGTCGGGCTCCCCAACATGGTCGACGGCCTGAATACCAACCTGATCTGGATCGGCTGGGTGTTGACCGCCTACAGCCTGATGCAGACGATCATTATGCCGATGGCCGGCAAGCTGAGCGACGACTTCGGGCGCAAAAACCTCTTTCTCGGCGCGGTCATCCTCTTCACCGTCGGCTCGATGCTCTGCGCCATCGCACCGAATGTCTATTTGCTGATCCTCTTCCGGGTGATCCAGGCGATTGGCGGCGGCGCCTTCATGCCATCGGCGGCCGGCATCGTCAGCGATGTCTTCGGTCCGAAGAATCGCAGTACGGCGATTGGCCTCTTCACCAGCGTCTTTCCGATCGGCGGCATCATCGGGCCGAATCTCGGTGGTTGGGTGATCGACCATTACAGCTGGCGCGCCATGTTCTCGATCAACGTGCCGATCGGCATCGTGTTGCTTGCGGTCGGCATCTTCATCCTGCCGAAGGGCGGGCGCGTCGCGGTCTCACGCAGCATCGACCTGGTCGGTGCCGGGATGTTCGCGGTCGGGATCTGCGCCATCATGTATGGCATGACCGTCTGGGGCAATGAGATCGACATCGGGATTCAGGTGTTGGTCTGGTTCGTTGTCGGGATCGCGGCGTTGGTGATCTTCGTGCGGCACGAGGGGCGGGCGCGCGATCCGATGATCGAGTTGCGTCTGCTCAAGGAACGCGCCTTCTTCGCCGCCAATATGTACAACCTGCTCTACGGCGCACTCGTCTTCGGCTTCTTCAGCTTCATTCCGCTCTACGCGACCTACGAATACGGCATGTCGGCCAGTGCCGCCGGATTTATCCTGACCCCACGGGCCGTGGTGATGATCGCGGTTTCGGCGATCAGTTCGTTCCTGCTCATCCGCTTCGGCTATCGGCTGCCGATGATCCTCGGCATTCTGCTCGTCTCGGTCAGTCTCTTCCTGACCGGCCAGAGTTGGCATCACGTTTCGCTCTTCGGGCACGGCGTGAGTGACATCGTGCTGCTGTCGGCGATGATCATGATCAGCGGCTTCGGCGTTGGAGTCGGCGGACCGGCGGCCAACAACGCGGCGATCGAGCTGATGCCGGAGGCGGTGGCGCAGATCACCGGGCTACGCGGCATGTTCCGCACGACCGGCGGCGTGCTTGGCACGGCGGCCATCGTCCTGATCCTGGCGCATTACAAGGACCAGGGTGTTGGGCTGGCACACATCTTCGTTGGTCTCTCGATCCTCGTCCTGCTCATCATCCCGCCGATCTTCCTCATCCCCGACAACGCCGCCATGCGTCACAAAGCCGAGTCGGCCAAGATTCATTCGGGGATGGAATGACGAGATTACTCGCGCAGAGACGCAGAGACGCAGAGAATCTCGCATGGAACTGACGCGCTATCCTGCTGCGCCGCTGCTTGCCTTCGCGACTGACGCGTTTGAATCGTTGGGCGTACCGACGGTCGATGCCGCGTTGTGGGCCGATACGCTGGTACGTTCGGATCTGCGTGGACACGCCTCGCATGGGATCTTTCGCCTGCCGTGGTACGCCCGGCGTCTGCAGCGTGGCGTCATGCAGCCGCTGACGAAACTTGAGACCGTGCGCGATACGGCCGCCGTGATGCTGCTCGACGCGCATGACGGCGTCGGCCAGGTCGCGGCGAGCGCGGCGATGGAGCTGGCGATCGAACGCGCCCGAACGTTCGGCATCGCGGCGGTTTCGGTCCGGCGCAGCAATCACTTCGGCGCAGCCATGTATTTCACGCTGCAGGCACCGCAGGCCGGACTGATCGGGATGATCACGACCAACGCCAGCCCGGCGATGGCTCCCTGGGGTGGTAGGCAGGCGCTGATCGGTAATAATCCGTGGTCGATTGCCGCTCCGGCTGGTCGTCACGCACCGTTGATCCTTGATATTGCCAACACGACGGTGGCACGCGGCAAGATCTACACCGCGCGGCAGGAAGGCCGCACCATTCCAGCCGGCTGGGCGATCGATCAGAGCGGCTCCCCAACGACCGATCCCACGGCGGCGTTGGCCGGACTGATCCTGCCGATCGGTGGTCACAAAGGCTATGCTATTAGCTTCATGATGGACGTGCTCTCGGGCATCCTCTCCGGCTCCGAGTTCGCGAGCGGTGTGGCCGGCCCGTACCAGGCGGAGCGTGAGAGCGGATGTGGCCATCTGGTGATCGTCCTGAACATCGAGGCGTTCATCGGACTGGACGAATTCACTTCACGCGTTGAGCAGCTGATTGACGAGGTCAAAGCGTCGCCGCTCGCCCCCGGCACCGACGAGATCTTCTATCCCGGCGAACCGGAAACCCGCGCCGAAGCCGCCAACCTGCGCGACGGCCTGGTTCTGCCGGAGGCGACCGTCGCCGAACTCGTGACGCTCGCTGATGAGCTCGGCATTCCTCATCCGTTTTGATCAAATCCTTCCCGGCCTGCGCAAGATACAGTTTCAACCATGGTGTTTCTGACGCGTTGAGCGGACGACGTTGGTTGATCCTGGCGACCCATACCTCTAACTATTGCGCATGATTGCATGAACGCATCTCGCAGCCGATTTTCGGATTTGCAGGTTGGCGTCCTCGGTATTATGGTGGATGCGCCTATCCGATCGCCGTGTGGCGACGATATGGTTGGATGTACCGTCGTGAACCACGGCGGTATCACGGTGGTTTCCGTGTCACCCGTGCATGACCGGAACATCGTGATTCGACATGTGGTGGGAGGCGTCGATACGTCATCGATCGTGGGGCATCGACCGGTTGGTTGTGGATAGAGGGGAGTCTCAATGCTTCATCTGATCACGCGTCGGCATTCACGGCACGTTCGTCTGGCGACGGTGATCGCGATGTTGTCGCTCCTGTGCGGGGCGTTGGGGTTTGCGCCGGCCGGTTCGCGCGCCGCGCCCGTTTGCGACATCACGAATGACCTCATCAATCCAATCCTTGCCGCGAACGCGACGCCCACGTCGACGATCCAGGCATCGCTGACAGCCGGTTGCGTTTACACGCTTTCTACCACGTGGCCGGGTCCTTATTACGCGGCGGCGCTCCCAGCAATCAGTGGCCATCTGGTGATCGAGGGAAACGGCGCGACGCTCGAACGATCGAGCGCTGCGGGCACACCGAACCTCCGCTTCTTCACGATTGACTACGCGGGGAGCCTCAGCCTTACCGACGTGACCTTACGCGGTGGTTCCGCTGGAGTATGGAGCGGTGGCGCGATCCTCAATAACCACGGCGACCTCAGTCTGTCCAACAGCCTGCTCATTGACAACAGCGCTGGGGGAGGATTCGGAGGCGCCATTCGGAGCATCGGGACGGCTCACATTCAACAGTCGCGCATCACCGGCAGCAGCGCCAAATTTGGCGGAGCGATCGTCAATATCGACGGGACGTTGACCGTTCAATCGAGCACGATCGATCACAACACAACCAACTTTGGGTGGGCGGCGCTTGCGAATGAATCAAGTGAAAGAATCGCCACGACTGATCTGATCGATAGCACCGTGGTGGACAATCTGGGGACCGTTGGAGCGGGTGTCTCCAACACCAGCAATCTCCATGTCTCTAACTCGACGATCGCGGGCAATACGGGCGTTGGGCTCGCGAATCATAACGAGTCGGAAGTGCCACCTGCCATCACCACACTCGTCAACACGATTATCGCGAATAATGGCGGTGGCGATTGTGACGCGTCGTACAACGCTGGTGGCGCGATCGCCGATAACGGCCATAACCTCACGTCGGACGGGTCGTGCTTCCTCTCTGAGGATAACCACTCGCTGCCGAACACGGATCCGCTCTTCGATCCCGCCGGTCTCGCCGATAACGGCGGACCAACACCCACGCTCGCGCTGACGCCTGCAAGTCCGGCGATTGACGCGGGCGATGCCACGGCCTGCGCGGCGGACCCGGTCAATGGGCTCGACCAGCGCGGGGCGGCCCGCCCGCAAGGCGCTGGTTGCGATATCGGCGCCTACGAATTGCTCGTTCCAGCCGTCACTCCGGCGAGCGCAACTTCCCAGGACATTGATACGTCGGTCGCCCTCAGCGCCACGGTAATCATCCCGTGCAGCAGTACGGCGACCTATTGTCCGGTCATCAACGATGGAACCGTCACCTTTACCGTCGCGGACAGTCAGGGCAACATCGTACGCCCAGCGGTCAGTGCGAACGTCACGGCCGGTGCCGCCACAACGACGATTGATCCGTCGGGAATCGCGCCAGGTAGCTATGTTGTCACGGCAGAGTATCAGGCCGCAAGTGACGCGATCGGTGCAAGCCGCGGCACGAGCACGTTGACGATCACGCCCGGGCCGCCCGTCACGCTGACGCTTGCTCCCGGTACGACCAACTCCGTCGTGGGACAACACGTCGTCGAGATCGCGACCGCGCTAGATACGGCTGGCTATCCGGTGGCGGACGGTTCGCTCATCGATGTGAGCATCAGTGGGGAGACCAACAGCAACTCGACGCTCAGTACATCGCAGGGACACGTCAGCGTTGACCTCACGGAGGAGTTCCCTGGGACCGATACCGTCACCTTCACGGCTGAAGGTGGCACACAACCGGGTGCCGCCGCTACGATCACATGGACCGCTCCGCCATCAACCGGTCGCTCATCGTTGACGATCATGAGCCTCCGCGATCCCGAGATCGAGGCGCTGGTGACGACCGGGCCGAGCGGTGGCGAACCGAATGGATCGTTCACCTTTGCGAGCAGTGGGCTGAATCTGCGTGAGGTGCATCTACTCAGCCTGACCGTCAATGGATCGAGCGCGACCGTCTATGGGACGAGTCAGCTCCCTGATGGAACAACGGTCGCCTTCAAACTTGATGCGACGGCTGCTCGGGTTGGTGGCACGATCCGAGTGACGATGAGCGACGGCTATGACTCGGGCACGATTCGCGTGCCGATCGTACGGATAACGCCGTAGCCGCCGGACGCTTCGCCGTCAGGTCGCCTGGAGTGCCTCAACGATGGCTTCGGTCATCTCGGTCGTCGTCGCCTTGCCGCCGAGGTCGGGCGTCTTGACAGCGTCAGTGGCTAGCACCGTTTCGACCGCCGTCCAGAGGCGGGCGCCGAGATTGGTGGCGGCCAGATCGGTGTGCCTGGTGCCGAGCCAGTCGAGGAGTTGGGCGAGCGAGAGGATCGAGGCGATCGGGTTGGCGCCGCCGCGACCGGCGATGTCGGGCGCCGAGCCGTGGACGGCCTGGGCCATGGCGCGTTCGTGCCCGGCGTTGAGACCGGGCGCCAATCCAAGTCCGCCGATCAAACCGGCCGAGAGATCGGAGAGGACGTCGCCGAAGAGATTGGTCGTGACGATCACGTCGAAATCGGTTGGGCGCATGACGAGATGCATGGCGAAGGCGTCGACATGAAAATCATCGACCTGCACGTCTGGATAGTCCGTGGCGACGGCACGGCAGGTGTCGAGGAAGAGCCCGCAGCCGAGCCGCAGCACGTTGGCCTTGTGAACGAGCGTGACATGGCTCCGGCGGCGACGCGCCAGCTCGAAACCGGCGCGTGCCAGCCGCTCGCAGGCGCGTTGCGTGACGACGCGCACCGAGAGCACCGTGTCCGGCGCCGGCTGAAACTCGCCGCTGCCCGCCAGCATGTTGCGATCGGCGTAGAAGCCCTCGGTGTTTTCGCGCACGACGACCACATCAACATCTGAATAGAGCGCGGCGATGCCCGGGAAGGAACGGGCCGGTCGGATGTTGGCGAAGAGTTCGAAGCGCTTGCGCAGCACCGCGCTCACATTCGGCATGGCCGCGCCCTGGTAGAGATGCGTCGTGAGCGGGCCGAGAATCCAGCCGTCGCACGTTTCGAGCGCGGCCAGTGTCGAAGCCGGCAGTGTGGTGCCCTCGTGTTCGTAGGCGGCTAAACCGATCGGCAGATCGACCGGGATAAGATCGAGCGCCGGCTCCCGTTCGTTGATCGCCGCCAGAAGTGTGCGGACCGAAGCGATCACCTCCGGTCCAATCCCATCGCCGTCCATGACGGCCAGCCGGTAGCTACCCAATGCGCGCGTCCTCTCGTCGTTCGCGGTTACTCCTTACCCATTATCCTCGATAACCGCTGCCGCGAACGCCCGCACCTAACCGAATGCGAGATCGTGCTTTGCGATGAGCGCCGGAACGCTGTCGAAATCGAAGCTGAGCTGGTAGCGCGCGGCGATCGCGGCGAGTTGCTCGAAGTCGGGCGGCCCATCGGCTGCGAAGACAGCCGACGCCTCTTCGAAGTAGCGCTCAAACCCGCCCGGGCTGATGATTTCGAGCAGTCGCGCGGGCGTATCACCGGCGTTCCAAAAGGCGTGCGGGACAGCACGCGGCTTGAAGACGAGCGTTCCCGGCCCGGCGATCAACTCTTCGTCACCGATCAGCACGCCGATTTGTCCATCGAGAACGTACGAGTATTCGTCTTCGTTGACATGCGTATGCGCCGGGGCACCGAGCGCTCGTGGGGCGAGCGGATGCTCCACCAGCGAAAAGCGGCCGTCGGTGCGTGCCCCGCGAATCATGAAACGGACGCCGAGGGCCATCAACCAGACCAACTCGCCTTCGTCCGCCGCCAGCATCAGTTGCTCGACCATTACGTGCCTCCAGAACGCTATCTTCCATTCAGTGAACACAGATGCTCACTGATTCGCAGTGTACTGAGCGTCACAGTCATTGTCAAGATGGGTGAACAGTGATGTACACTTAAACGTGGAGGCGTTAAGCATGGCGAAATACACGCTCAAGCAGCGGGCGGTGCAGCAAGCGGAAACGCGAAAGCGGATTGTCGAGGCGATCGTCGAATTGCATAAGACGATCGGTCCGGCACGGACCACGATCAGCGCGATCGCCGAGCGGGCCGGCGTCGAGCGCCTGACCGTGTATCGTCACTTCCCACAGGAGAGCGAACTCTTTGGAGCCTGCGCGGAGCACTGGCGCGCGACCAATCCGCCGCCCGATCTGGCGGCCTGGCGAGCGATCGATGACCCGCTTGAGCGCCTCGTTCAAGCGTTGAACGATACCTACAGCTATTACGAGCGCACGGCCCCGATGCTCGGCAACGTGCTGCGCGATGCCGATATCCTGCCGGCTCTTGCCCAGCAAATCGCGGGATATCGGTGGTTTATCAGCACCAGCCAGTCGTTGCTGGTCGAAGGCTGGGATCTCCCGGAGCACCGCAGGGTGGTGACGTTGGCCGCGATCGGCCACGCACTGTCGTTTGAGACCTGGCGTTCGTTGACGGTGCAACAGAGGCTGTCGCGTTCCCAGTCCGGCCAGTTGATGATCGCGTTTGTTCGGGCGGCCGCGCTGCCGGACGACTCCGACAAGACCTGTTCATCGCCATCGTTCAACTAATTCCCATTCAAAGAACATCGACCTCTTCGCTCTCCGAGAAATTTCCCGCGTTCGTTCAGGGTGTGTTATAAGGGCAGTGCAGCTTGCCCCGTGCTTCACGGTGGTGGACGAGACAAGCGGTCGCCGCGTCGAGGCGACCGCTTTTGGGGTGTGATGCGCGGGCGAATGGTGCACGTTTTGGTCGGTGTGAGGGGTTCGCGATGTTTTTGAGTGTTCTGGTTCCACGTGTGCGTCCGATTCGATTGATGGCGATCGCCGCGATCCTTGTGCTCCTGAGTGGCCTGATCGCATTCTCGCCGCCGGTTACACGTGCGGCGGACTGCGATATTTCGTTCATTAGCGACGCGATCGAACAAGCGAACGGAACGACCAATCCCATACTGGCGGTTCCTGCAGAATCATGTGCCTATACGTATACCGGCCCAGATACGTATCTCGACAGTGACGGACAGGTGAGCGCCCTTCCGGAGTTGACCGGCAATCTGACGATTAATGGCAACGGCACCACAATCATGCGGGCGGATGCTGCTCCGATAGCCCGTATCTTCGCAATTGGATCGACCGGAAACCTTACGCTCGACTCCGTCATCGTCCAGGGCGGCATGGCGCCCGGCACGGCTGGCGGAGGAATCGCGAACATCGGCGGGCATTTGACGCTCACGAACAGCCAGATCATTAACAATGACGCGATTGGTGGTTTCGGCGGCGGGGTTGCCAGCACGGGAACCGTGACCATCCAGAATTCGACGATCCGGAACAACCGCGCGTCGTTCGGCGGTGGCCTCGCCAACCTCGGCGGCTCGATGACGATCGATTCGAGCACCATCTACATCAACAGTTCCGACGTCGGACCGGCCGAGATCTACAACTCCGGGCCACTACTCGGCAATGGCACGCTCACGCTCGTGAACAGTACCGTCGTTGGGAATGAGACCGGCACATCCGACATCGGCATCCTCAATGTCGGAACGTTTAATACCTACAACTCGACGATCGCCTTCAACGAAAGCGGCGGGATCAACAATCAAGGCGGGACGGCGGAGTCGCCATCGATTGCGACACTCGTCAATACGATTGTGGCGAAGAACGGAACCGCCGGCTGCGATGCGTCCCAGACGAGCGTCGGCGGTATCGTCGATGGCGGTCATAATCTCGACTCGGGCGATACCTGTGGATTTTCCGCTGCCAACCACTCACTCTCGAACACCGACCCCGGCTTCTCTCCTGCTGGACTTTCCTTCCAGGGCGGCCCAACACAGGTAGTGCCGCTGAACGCCGCGAGCCCGGCGGTTGACGCCGGTGACGACACGACGTGTCAGGGCGACCTCGTCAACAGCATCGATCAGCGTGGCGTGGCCCGTCCGCAAGGCGCGCATTGCGATATCGGCGCGTTCGAGGTGCTCACTCCGGTGGTGACCGCGAACCTCGCAACCGCGCAGGATGTCGATACGGCGGTTCAGCTGAGTGCGAGCGCGACGTTCGACTGCGGCGACACGTTTACCGATTGTCCGACTGACGTGAGCGGCACGATCACCTTCAGCGTGACGGATTCCGAGAATAACGCGGTTGGCACCGCGGTCAGCGGCACCATCTCAAGCGGGAGCGCGAGCGCCCAGTTCAATCCATATGGTCTCGCGCCGGGAACGTACACGATCACCGCGACCTATCACGACACCTCCAACACCTATGCCGATAGCGCGGCGACCAGCACGCTGACGATCACAGCAGGTCCGGCCGCCAGCATCACGCTCACTCCTGGGGATACCAGCTCGACCGTGGGGCAGATGGTCACGGAAACGATTACGGTGCTTGACGGCGCGGGCTATCCGGTGGAAGACGGCACCGTCGTGCAGTACACCGTCACCGGCAGCAATCCGTTGTCCGGAACCCAATCGACCTTCAACGGTCAGGCAACGATCAGCTATAGCGGCGCCTTTACCGGAACGGACTCGTTGACGGTAACGGCGCAGGGTGGGACGAATCCGCAGGCGATAGCGACGATCACCTGGAACGCACCTGCATCGACGCCGCGATCCTCGCTGACAATCATGAGCTTCTTCGGATCCCAGGTTCAGGCAATTGTCAGCGTCGACCCGGTCGGACAGCCGGGCGGGACGTTCTCCTATGCCGATCGCTCGATGCGTCTGAGCAACGTGCAACTCGCCAGCCTGGTCGTGAATGGCTCAAACGCGACGTTGTACGGCACGGCGAACCTGGCGGACGGCACCG
>JAICWZ010000021.1 GCA_025966355.1 Thermomicrobiaceae bacterium | reverse complement strand
GAACCTGCTGGGAATCCGGAGACATTACGACAGCGTCGCCACTCAGCTCCGCCTCACGCTTGAACAGATCCGCAACCGACCTGTTACCTGGACACGCGATTCGGCGACGATCGTCGCGCTCGACCGGCTTAATCGCGCGGCGCTCCGTGCCATCGACTACGCTCAGACCGTATCAGGCGATATTACCGTCGTGCATGTCGCTGAAGAGGGTGATGAAGCGAATGAGATGCGCGAAAAATGGGATAAATCGGGCATCCAGCTTCCGCTCGTCATCATCGAGTCACCGTACCGCGAGGTGCTGGGGCCATTGGTCAATTACATCGAGGAACTGCACCGCTCCAAAGGCGGTAACACGCTGACCGTCATCCTGCCGGAGTTCGTACCGGCGCATTGGTACGAGATCTTCCTGCATAACCAGACGGCCTGGCGACTGCGCGCGGCGCTCTGGAGCCATCCCGGCATCGCGGTCACCAGTGTGCCGTATCACCTCAAGCGTTAGGCGACCGCGTCAGGCTCCCCCGGCCGCCGATTCCTCCGCTGCTTGCGCCTCGACGTATTCCGCGACCAGCGAGCGTGCCAGTTTCATCATCTCAGAACGCTGTTCGCGCGACGCTTCGGCAACTCTCATGAGCACGTCGCCGAGGGTTTCGTGCGGGTGCGCCGGCACATCACCGATCAGATCGATAACCCGCCCGCGAAATGTACGGTCGAGCGTAGCCCGCACCATCCGCACCATGCGCCGGTCGTCACCGGCACCCGCACGCTCGACCAACTGTCGGATCTCGCTCATCCGCACCGGCATCGACATCACCTCGTCGAGCGACTTCCGATTCCGCGAGACGATCTCGATATCATCGAACCAGACCGTCACAAGCTCATAGGCTGAATCCGCGTGAACGGCGCGCGCTTGTACTTCGCTCAAAAGCGCTTCGGCGTCGACCTCGATATGCGGGTCGCGCGCCAGTAGCGGCGTTCGATCTTCGACCCAGAGCCAGGCGCAGGCGCAGGCAACGCGATAGTAGTACATCGCGGCGAGGAGGTTGGTACGCGGCGACGTGGCGAGATGATCGAGCCGCGCCAACGGAGAGATTAAGCTGGCGGGCGGCATCGGTTCGAACAGACCAACCGGGTCGGCCTCGATGAGTTCAATCTGTCCACGATCGACCGACTGCCGTGGATCAGTCAGCAAGCGCGGCAAAAAATAATCCGTCAGCGGGCCGATTGGGCTGACGAATATTCCCGGCATCGCGACCGCTGCCAGCACGTCGTGATCGCGAATGTCCTGCTCCAAGGCTTGGCGAGCAAGCCCATGTTCGACGTCCAGCAGGGCTTGTAGCGCTTCCGCGCTCACCTGATTTGGCTTGATCGTATCGACCGCGAATTTGGCATCGGCCGCCTGCAAGATCGGCGTACCGTCGCCGCGGCGCCCGAAGAGCACGAAGTCCGGATTCGTCAGTTTATGTCGACCAGCCTGTTCCGCGATGCGTACATCGTCATCGAGCCGCACCACCGCTTCCAGTCGATAGACGTCGTCGCCAGGCAGCGCTCGTTCGGAGCCGATCCGAGCCGTCAACGCCTCGCTGACCCGTTCCGACCAGCGATCGCCAAAATCGCGACTCGCGCCGCCTCGATCGCTCCACATCATCAGCTGCCGATCGAAGAGCGCCGAGATCAAATTCCCGTCCGGCAGCAGGTGCGAATGAACGTTTCCGCGAACCTGCCGGAGCGACGGACCTTTTCCCCGTAACCGATACAAAGCCACCTCCGCTACGCGCGCCCGAGCGCATCCCATACCTCAGTACCGGCGTCCGATCAGGACTAGAGATGCATGCTGGCAGGACCGGGCGAGCACCATACTCGAACTGATTTGCTGGCCGATCGCTGCCGAACACCTCGGGGAGAATCATGCGCGAAACAACGAATCTCGTACACATCGATCCACTGACCGATTCTATTTGGTCGAAGCTCCTGGAACGCCAGCCGCACAGCCTCTTCCATTCTCCACTCTGGCTCCAGGTACTGCATCAAACCTACCAGATGAATATCGAAGCAAATGTCTTGCTCGACGATCGCGACGAGCCTGAGGCCGGAATCCACTTCTGCCCGATCGCGGATATTCGTGGCCAGCGTATCATCTCCCTCCCGTTCTCCGATTATTGCGACCCGCTCGTCAGTAACAGTGAGCAGTGGCGCGCGATCTCCGAGCCGCTGATCCAGCAGCAACAACCGATAAACATGCGCTGCCTGCGGAATGACATTCCTCTGGGCGACGCAGAGTTTCAGCAGGTGAAGCGCGCGAAATGGCACCGCATTGAACTGGAAGGAGACGAGGATTTCCTCCTTTCGCGCATCGAGAGTTCGGCTCGCAGGGCGATCCGCAAGGCGGAAAAATCGGGCGTTACCGTGCGACTAGCGCAAAACGAGGACGATCTGCGAGCATTCTTCCGGCTACACCTCGGCATCCGCAAATACAAGTACCACTTGCTCGCACAACCATACGCCTTCTTTCAGAACATCTGGCAGATCTTCTCCGAAGCCGGCAAAGCCGCCCTCATGCTCGCCTCTGTTGATGACGAGGTGATCGGCGCGGTGATGTATCTCGGTTGGGGTTCGACGCTCTACTACAAATTCAGCGCCTCTTCGGCCGCCGCTCTCGAACATCGGCCGACTGACCTGCTCATTTGGGAGGGGATGAAATACGCGAAGAGCCAGGGTTACGCGTTCGTCGATCTTGGTCTGAGTGATTGGGATCAGGACGGGCTGGTGCGCTACAAGCGGAAATTCGCCACCAAAGAGGGAACGATCAGCTTCCTGCAGCATCAGGTCGAGCGAGCCGTCAGCCCGCAAGAATTGGCAGTTCCCGGGCTTCTCTCGACCTTCACCGATCTGCTCACCGATCCATCGGTGCCCGATGAGCTGACTGAGCGCGCCGGAGACGCCATCTACCGCTATTTCGTGTAGAGATTCGTCGTTCGTTCCATGCGGCGCTGCTACTCGCCGCCACGAACGTTGAGGTGCTGGCGTCGCTCCTCCAACTGTCGCAATACACGGCGACGGCGGAGGCGGAGCGTCGCCAGTTCACGTCGTAGACGCACCTCTTCACCGCGCAGGTACTGCCGAATCTCCGCTTCGCCACGACGGAGCAGCAGTCCGATCGAGGACATCCGCGATTGCGCCAGTTGGCGCCTCAATTCGCCGATCTCGACGCGAAGCTGCGCCACACGCGCCTGCATCGCCTCGACCTCGCGCGGGCGCGGCCCATCATCGGTGCGTGCCCAGATTGCCAGCAAGCGGCGCAGCTGTTCGACGTCGCCGGCATCGCGCGCCTCATTCGCCATGCGCATCAGCGTCTCGCGCTGCGCCCGATCTCGTGAATCGGCCGCCAGATCGGGATGCACCAGCCGGGCAAGCGCCTTGTAGAGCTGCCGGAGCGTGATATCGTCGTCGCTGCTCCGGTTCACGACTTCGCCGTGCCGGTCCTGGCGCGACGAACGACGATGGCGCCATTCCGCCCACCAGGCCGCTTCGTCGGCCCGGCTCTTTTCTTCTTCTCGATCGAGTTCATCGTCGGACAATGAACGACTGACGAATGAGAGCCGTTCCAGTCGCGCTTCCATCCTCTCGCACTCGGCTTTCAGCCGTTCGGCCTCGCGTCGCAACGAGCCGAGTCGTTCGTCGATCGTCCGGCGTAGACCCTGTTGCTCCGTCTCTTCTTCTGCCAGAAGTTGGCGCACCTGGGTCGACATTCGGATCGAGCGTAGGATCTCAAGTTCAAGTTGGACTCGTTCGAGTTCGTCAATACGCGCTGGTAGCACTGAATCCCCACGGTCATTGAATCCGGCGATAAACCTATCCGACCAATTCTACTTGTCGCCTCTCGGGCGGGCCAATGCGGGCTCCGCCGGACGCGCGCCTGAAACGATAATCGGGTACTATCTGCTCAGATCAGAGCGGTAGTGAACCGGCGATCAACAGCGATCGGAGCAGCGGCAATGGTGAAGATGAACGCCTGGCAAATGGTGGTCAGAGCGCTTGAGATCGAAAGAATACCGTTCGTCTTCGGCCTTCCTGGTAATCCGAAGCATCTCTACGACCAACTGTATGACTCTCCATCGGTGCGTCCGGTTCTCGTCCGTCACGAAACGTCCGGCTCATTCATGGCCATGGCGCATTCGCGGTTGACCGGCCAGGTCGGTGTCTGTTTCGGCTGCCCCGGCCCGGGCGTCGCGAACCTGGTTCCGGGCATCCTCGAAGCATTTTCGGGCTGCACGCCAGTGCTGGCGCTCGGCGTGCGAGCGGGCCAAAAAACTGAGGGAATGGGCGCCTTCCAGGAAACCGATCACCTCGGCATGATGCGACCGATCACCAAATGGGCCGTCACGCTCGAACGCGCCGATCGCATCGGCTGGACGATCCGCCGCGCCATCTCGATCGCGACCTCCGGTAAGCCGGGCCCGGTCTACGTCGAAATCCCCGCGGATATCGCGCTCGAACCGGCCGACATGCCCGACTACATCGCCGCCAATCGCTCGATTCGACCCGGACCTGATCCTTATCAAATCGAGCAACTGGTTGACCTGCTGCAGCAGGCGCAGCGGCCCGCCATCGTCTGCGGCGGCGGAAGCATTCTTTCCCGTGCGTTCGCAGAAGTGGAAGCGATCGCCGATAGTCTTGGTATCCCCATCCTCGTGACACCCGCCGGGCGAGGAATCATCGCCGAAAATCATCCACTCTTCGCCGGATCAGTCGGGCTCTACCGCACCGAATACCCACGGGCGGTTTACCAGGAAGCCGATCTGCTGATCACGGTCGGCTCGCGCATGGAGGAATTCCAGTCGGGCATCTGGAACTATTTCCCGGAGGGCGCGCGCTTCGTCCAGATCGACATCGATCCGTTCGAATTCGGCCGCAACTGGGTACCCGATCTCGCCATTCAAAGCGATGCGGCGCTCGCGCTTGAGGCGTTGCTCTCCTCGGCAATGAGACGCGGACTCGGGCCGAACGAGACACGCGTAAACGACCTGCGGTCGCGACAGACCGATGCGATCGCGGCGATGCTCGTTGATGCCAATGACGACGTTTCCCCGATCAAGGGGAAACGCATCGTGCGCGAGATCAACGAAGTCTTTGGCGACAATACGATCCTGGCGCTCGAAAATGGCGGGCAAGACCTCTGGGCATATTACTGGCCGTACTATCAAGTTCTCGACGCGGGATGTGTCCTACCACCGGCCGAACAGACGGTCATGGGTCTCGGTGTTTGTGGCGCGATTGCCGCCAAACTTGCGCAGCCGGAGCGGCAGGTCGTCTCGACCACCGGCGATGGCGCTTTCCAGATGGCGATGCATGAGCTGCCGACGGCGGTCCAGGAAGGCGCTCCGGTCACCTGGGTCGTCTTCAACGACGGCGCACTCGGCTGGCCGCAGGTGACGCAGCGCGAGAACCTCGGTGGCCGTATCATCGCGACCGATTTCACGGCGCCCTTTGATTTCGTCAAGGTCGCACAGGCAGCCGGTTGCTGGGCGACGCGCGTCGAGGTCGCGAGCGATCTGCACAGCGCGCTGGAATCAGCCCGGCGAGCGAATCTCGATGGTCAGCCGGCGGTCGTGGACGTGCATGTCGATCCGATTGAGCATCATGCCGGTTTCGTTGAGTATCATAATCTGCGATAATCCGTGCGCGTGTTGGTTTGAGGCTGGTATGACGATCACCGGTTCGCGCGACGGTTCGGGAAGGCGAAAAGCGAATGCTCGATCACAGTGGGACAGCTCGCGTGCGCTACGAGGATGCGTTTCGCGCGGTCGGGAACTATCTTGACCAGAACCGGTTCACGCAGGTGGTCCTCGTCGAGACCCCGCAGGGCTTCTTGATCAAGGGACAGATCGCCGCTGACAAGAGCGTGAGCGAGCAACGCCTCAGCTACCCGGAAACATATCTCTTCTCGAACGAAGACATCGATAACCTGCTGGAGTCAGCCTACGAGCGACGACGCAAACGAGAGTAGGCCGCTCGAAAACCATACTTCGTGGGGGTGGATCAGGCCCGGTGGTCTGTGCAGTCTTCAAAACTGTTGTGCGGGGTGACGAACCTCGCAGGTGGGTTCGACTCCCATGCACCCTCGCCACTCATCAACCGCTCGTTTCACATCCGGCAACGCCGCGGTGGGGCCGCAGTGGTAACCAACAATCCTGCATCCTCGCTACTCCGCGAAAGCCGCTATACTCAAGGTCGACAAGTCATCTCGGACGAGGAGGGATATGACGACGGAACAGGCCGTTGAGCAGCCCACCGACACAACTGTTGCTCCGCTTCCGTCACACGAAACGAGCCCCATCAACTTCCGCGAGCAATGGGAACTGATCCTCTTCCTGATTATCGGGACTATCGGCGTCGGTGCGGCTCTCGTCGGGGCGCCGGTGCCACTGCGCCTGATTTTCGGGCTTCCGTTGATCGTCTTCATCCCGGGTTACGCTCTGGTGACACTGCTTTTTCCATCAAGCGAAGGGCTCGATGGGCTTGAGCGGATCGCGCTCGGCTTCGGTCTGTCGCTCGCGATCATCCCGCTGATGGCGCTCGGGATCGAGTTCTCGCCCTGGAAGCTTACGCTCGGGCCGATCGCCGGCAGTCTCCTCACGCTCAGCGTTCTCCTGACGTTGGTTGCGATCTGGCGCCGCAATCGGCTCCCAAAAGATCTTCGCTTCGTCGCGGAGATCCCCAGACCGTACGTACCCCCGATCTCGACCTGGGGCAAGACCAGCAAAATCGCGGCCGGTATGTTGGTTGTGGCGGTGCTCATTTTCGGCGGCTCGAGCGCGGCCTTGGTCGCCCAGCGCCTGCGTTCCGACCCGAGCACGGAGTTCGCGATCTTCAACCAGAATGGTCAGGCGGCCTTCTATCCGCGTTCGTTCGCGGAAGGCCAATCGCAGCAGATTCAATTGGAAATTGAAAATCACGAAGGCAAGGACGTCGCTTACTCGCTCGATGTCGTCGCGGGATCAACGACCGTCGGCTCGATCGATTCGATCCATGTCGCGAAGGGCGATACCTGGCAGCGACCGGTGACGATCCAAATTCCGCCCACACTTACCGCCGTCGAACCAGGACAGCCGCTGGCGCTCACGTTCAACCTCTATCGTGGAAACTCCACCGACTACACGTCTCCCTATCGATCGCTTCGTCTGTTCATCAACGTCGACGACAAAACCTCGGCCCCATGAGCCTCAACGAAGCAATCGTCCCACACGAATAACGTACATGCGTACGTACGTGCTGTGGGAGCTGAATACGGCATCGGCACATCAATAATGTCATTCTGAGCCGCAGCGAAGAATCTCCTCTCCGTTTCCCGTGCATTACGCTCACAGGCACGCAGAAGAGATTCTTCGCTGCGGCTCAGAATGACGAGTAGAACGGGTTAACCTGGCCAGTATTGGCCCGGCGAGCATCGAGCTTTCGTTGCGTAACTGGCGCTAGTCCGCTGCCTGTGATTCCGGCTCGAGTTGCGCAGGTGCGCTGCCGCGAACCCGGGCGTTCCAGCGACGGCCGGTGAGGGCGAGCACACGGTAGAGGACACCAAAACCGTGCTTGATCGGGCTACGGCGAGCCTTCTCGTCGTAGGAAACAAAAATCGGCACCTCGCGAAGTCGCAGACCGGCCTCGGCTGCCTGAAACTGCATTTCGCTTTCGACGGCCAGGCCGTGCAGGAACGTTTCGCGTAGTGCCAACGATGAATAGGCAGCGCGATTGAGCGCGCGAAACCCGCACTGCGAATCGGAACAACGCAACCCACTCCCGGCATGTGTGGCGACGTTGAGCACCCGCTGTCCGATCGTGCGATAGAACGGGATCGGATTTCGGATATCGAGGAAGCGCGAACCGATAACGATGTCTCCCTGGTCGAGATCGAGCGGCTCGAGCAGGCGCGGAATATCATCCGGATCGTGCTGTCCATCTCCGTCGAGCAGGACGAGACGATCGACATCACGGCGTGACGCGACCGCGATAGCTGACATGATCCCACCCGCCTTGCCACGATTCTCGGTATGGCGGACGACATCGGCGCCCGCCGCGCGCGCGAGCTCGGCGGTGCGGTCGCTGCTCCCGTCGTCAATAACAACGACAAAATCGACATGCGTGAGCGTCCGTCGTACGACGCTCTCGATACTCGCCGCTTCGTTGTATGCCGGAATGGCGGCCATGGTTATCGGTTGGCGTCGTCGCATCGTACTCACGTTGAACCCCTTCCCGAAGACGATTTCGAGCAACCATCCGACGTCGCGTTTCGTCCGGTCTGTCAGTCGGAACTCGCACTCACGACCGACTGCGCGTTGTCGCTAATGAACGCTCGTAGGTTGCCCCGTCCATGCGCCAGGCGGAGCAACGACGGCGCCGCTCGTAGCGCCCGTGCGGCGAGCACCGATGGATAGTCGATATCGCCATAGCGATTGACGATGGCTCGCATCCCCCGGAAGCGCAGCATCCGCAAGCCGAGATCGAGATCAGCGTCGGTCAGTTCACGGTAGGCACTGCGCAATGCTGTCGCGTGTTCAAGTTCAACCCCAATATCGGCACGCCAGTCGCGATCGTAGGACGAGAGCTTCTCAGCCGAAAAGTCGTCGGAACTCAGGGCGTCGAGCGCCGTCCGGGCGCAGTAACGCGCACAGGTGAGCGCGGTAAAGAGCCCACCACCGCTCGTCGCTTTGGCCTGCCCCGCGGCATCGCCGACGACCATGCCGCGCTCGCCACTCGTGACCGGCCGTGGGCCAAGCGGGATGAGGCCGCCAGTTTGGGACAGAATTTGCATCCCGCTGAAAATATCGGGGTAATCGTCCGTTAGGTTCCGCAACGTTTGGGCGCTTCCGGCACGGCTTGTGCCCCAGCCGAGACGGTAGCGATCGCGTCCCAGCGGGATCAACCAGGCGAAAAATCCAGCAGCGTAGCGTTCGCCGGTGAAGATCAGGACCTGGTCGGGCGCAAGCCTGGCCGGCAGCCGCACGTCCGCACCACGGGCGCGCAGCACCTCGACCGGTGGCGGTAATTCCAGAAACTGCGCGACGATCGACCGCGGCCCATCCGCGCCAACGACGAGGCGGGTTGAGAACTCATGAATCGAACGATGCGACTCGACGGTGAGACGCAACGAGTCGCGCTCACGATCGATATCGACGACGCGCGCATTGGCATGCACGTCGACATCGAGTTCAAGCGCTTGAATCATCATGCTGAGGTCGAAGCGCGTGCGATCGAGTACATAAGCGTGCACGCGATCGCCGCCGATGTCGTAGCGCGCGCCACTCGGCGAGTGAATCGCGGCGCCGACAAGTTGGTTATGCGCGATCTCCGGCGAGATCCCCGCCGCGGCCAGCGTTCGCTCGGTCACCAGACCTGAACACTGGACCGGCTGGCCGATGTCCCGATCCCGTTCGAGGATCGCAACGCGATAACCGGCGGCCGCGATGTCGCGCGCGACGGCTGCACCTGAAGGGCCGCCACCTACGACGACGACGTCGTACTGTTCCACCGACTCATTTCCCCTCCCACGATTTCGCGGTGACGTAGTTCGCGCGCACCACCAATCGCTTCGTGTAGCCCCCAAGCGAGTCATCCCACTGGCCGGCATCGGTGATCAGCGTGACCACCGACGTATCCGTTGGCAGCAGTAGCTGCGTGTCGTTGGAGGCGACTTCCTGAATCGAGACGACTTGATAGACGTAGCCGACGTCTCCGCCGCGCACGACGATCTGGTCGCCCGACTTCAGCTGATCGAGTTTCTGGAAGACGGCGGCCGCTCCCGCACGAGCACCGTAGAAGACGGTGTTCCCCTTCGTGCCGGGCATCGCTGAGCCGTAGAGCCAGCCCGCCACTGGTGTCTTCGGAACGTCTTTATCCATCAGGAACGTCTGTGTATCGAGTCCGATGCTGCCTATCTTGAGTTCGGTGGGCGGGGTTTGATTCGTCAGATCGAGCCCGGCTGCCGCCGCAGTCGGCGGCGCGACGACCGTTCGCACGGCGTTGAGTTCCACCTTGCCGTTGTCGGTCTGGACAAATACTTTGCCGCTCGGCGATCGGTGCTCGCGAACGACGAAGTAACCGATGACGCCGCCGATGGCAATGAGCGCAAGAAGGACGACGATCACGAACGCATAGAGCAGCTTTCGCTTCCAGCTTCGACGCGTTCGCACCTTTGGAGTATCAATTGGAGCCAAGACTCCAGCATCTGATTCGTGTTGAGTAATCACCACGACTCCCGGCTCGGATACGAGTGGAATGAATCAGCGGAGCGCGTTCATAACCTGAACGCGCTCCGGGCCGATCCCCCCGTCAAATTCCAAACGGCCGGACGACCGGGAAGCTGAACGGTCCGCGGGTGCGCGTTGGCGCGCCTGGCAAGGTCGAGATGTCGGTCGAGCCAGTACCGGCGGAGCTTTCGAAGAAGAATTGGCTCTGGCCGCCGAATCGGCCGTGGCCGGCGAACGGTCCGTTGAAGCGCGGGAAGACGATCAGCGGCACCCCCGCAACGATCGGATGTGGGAAGTTCGGGAAGTCGTTGAGTGTCAGGAAGTAGACGCTGCCGAAGAACGAGAAACGCGATCGCGAGATAAAAGCGGTCTTGCCCGTTTCCGGCTGAGCGAACCCCGGCATATTCCAGCTTGAGATCGAATCAAGGTTCATGGTCAAACTGTTGCCGTTTCCCGAACCGGAACCGGTGCCCGAAGCGCTTGCCGGCGACCCGGCGGTAATTCCGCGGAAGGACCAGTCGAAGGTGAAGGAGTGCGGATTACCAGTCAGATCGAGGGTGAGCGTTCCAACTTCGCTGATATTAAGAATTGGCACGCGATTCGTGGTGAAAATGACGTAGTGCGCCTGCTGTGGCCCACCCGGAGGTGGTGCGGCAAACGCAGTGCCGGGGAGCACGGCGACCATCGCGATCACCAGTGCCAGCACGCCGAGCAACTTCAATCTTCTCCACGATCTCATCGCTGTGACTCCTTCCGCGGCCTTCACGCCAACTTCGTGTAGCCCGATCGGCACTATTAGCCGCTCAGTAACAGCAGGGTAGCCTATCGTCCATTCTAACGAGCCAGAAACGTCAGACAATAGCCCGTTTGGGACATATACCCACCCCTGTCGTCGGAAATCGACGCAT
>JAICWZ010000166.1 GCA_025966355.1 Thermomicrobiaceae bacterium | reverse complement strand
ATGAGCCCCGGTCTCGCGCCGAAATCGAGTAGAGCAGCAGACCAACGACCACGAGCAGCAGCAGGTCAAAGGCGATGAGCGCATCCCGCTCGATGTCGACACCGCGTCCGGTCCAGAGCCAGGCGCCCAGAAACGCCACCAGCACGCCGGCGAAGAGCGGTGTGAAGAGGCGGGTCAACACGGGCGCCATGTTCTCGATCACGCTCTGCTTCGCTTCCACCAGCCAGGAGGCGACCAGGACGGCTCCGACCGCGCCGCATGGCAACATCCAATATTGGAAGAAATGCTGGGTCTTGATACCGATCGCCTGAAAGATCAGCGCCATGAATCCGGTCAGAACACCGCCGCCGAGGGCGATCAGGACGTAGTAGATGAAGAGTTCGCCCGAGAAACGAATGAAGTCCATACGTCCACTGACTTCACCCCAGCGGCCTCCGGCGTAGGCGATAGCCACCGCCAACCAGAGCGCGATCGGCAGATGTAGCGCCGTCAGTACCTCGGTCGAGCCTTCGGAGTGGAAGGGATAGACGTTCGCGATGACGCCCGCCCCGACGAACGCCGCGACCAGCCAGCGGAGCGTGCGCATATCGAGGCGCCGCTTCCAGACGAAGTAACCGGTCAGGAGGGGCAGTACGAAGAGACTCACGTTGCGCGCGTAGAAGCCGGCGTCCTGATCGAGATCCATCCCGAACAGGGCCGGCAGCTTGATAAGCAGTGCTGCCGCGACCGCGAGGCCAAAGGCAACGACGGCATCGGTTTGAACACGTCCTCGGGCGTCCTCGGAATGCGAGGGAGCGACGACGAGCTGTTTCCAGAGCCGCTCCGAATGCTCGCGGGCGAACTCCCGCGAAAGCGCGTCGAGGCTGCCCAAACGTTTCACCGCGACCAGAAACGCTTCATCCTGGTCGAGTCCCGCGTCGGTCAAAACCGTGATCTGTTCGCGCAGATGATCTTCCAACTCCGCGACATCCACCGTGTGGATCGCCTGCCGGCGCTGCAGATAATTCCGCCATTGGGCGATCTGATCTTCAAGCGATACGGCGTCTCCCGATGCCAGCATCGCTCAGGCTCCCCACGGCAGCAGCATGGCTGCTGGGCGATTGGCCGGAACAGACGCGGCAAGCGATTGCCAGATTCCTCGGAGCGTCGCGTCGACCGCCTGCCATTGCCGGCGTTCCTCCGCGAGTTGCGCCTGACCCTGCGTCGTGATTCGGTAGTACTTGCGACGCCGACCGCTCTCCGCGATTTCCCAGTGCGCTTCGACGTGGCCGAGCCGTTCCAACCGGTGTAAGACCGGATAGAGCATCCCATCCGTCCATTGCATGCGCCCGCCCGACAGTTCCCGCACACGCTGGAGAATCGCGTAGCCGTAGCTGTCCTGTTCGGCCAGGATCGCCAGGACGATCGGTGTCGAGGACGCGGCGATTAGGTCCTTGTTGATCTCCATTATTTCCACCTGTCGCGTGATGCCGATGAACTCATCCAAGCGTACGTAGCAGCATTATACATGGATGTTCTAGGTATGCAATACCGGCGAGCGATATGAAGAGCCTGGGCGTTCACAGACGCTCTGTGGTCTGCTATCGTGCCCGTATCGGGTTTGCTTTGAAGAGGGAGTCGAACATGGTGACGAACGAAGAGCTGGCTGAATGGATTGAGGAGCGACAGGGGCGCTTCGTCGCGGTCGCGAACGAGATCTGGGAGAAGCCGCAGCTCGGTCTCGGTGAGACGGAAGCGTGCAAGATTCACACGGCCGAACTGACCAAAGAAGGCTTCCGCATCACGCCGAATATCGGCGGCATGCCGACCGCCTTCATGGCGGAGTGGGGGAGCGGCTCGCCGATTATCGGCTTCCTCGGCGAATACGATGCGCTGCCGGGGCTGTCGCAGAAGAATCAGGCGACGCAGGATCCGCTGGTCGATGGCGGGCCGGGCCACGGCTGCGGGCACAACCTGCTCGGCACGGCGGCGATGGCGGCGGCGATGTCGGTGAAGGCCTGGCTGGAGCAGAGCGGCCGCACGGGCACGGTGCGCTATTATGGCTGCCCGGCTGAAGAGACGCTGATCGGTAAGGTCTATATGGCACGCGAAGGCGTTTTCGACGACCTGGACGCCGCCATCACCTGGCACCCCTCGGACTTCAACAATGGGGTCAAGGGGAGCTGCAATGCCATGGACAACATCAAGTTCCGCTTCCATGGCAAGACAGCGCACGCCGGTGGCAATCCAGAGCAAGGACGCTCGGCGCTCGACGCCGTTGAACTGATGAACACCGGTGTCAACTACATGCGCGAGCACTCGATTCAGGAAGCGCGCATCCACTACGTCATCACCAACGGCGGCGGCGCGCCGAACGTTGTCCCGGCCGAGGCCGAAGTCTGGTACTACGTGCGCGCGCCGAAACGCTCCCAGGTCAACGAACTGACCGCGCGGGTGCGGAAGATCGCCCAGGGCGCCGCCTTGATGACCGAGACGACGCTCGAAGAAGATATGCAGGGCGGCTGCTTCGACGTGCTGCCGAACTACGCATTGGCCGATCTGGCGCACGCTATTATGGAAGAGCTTGGCCCGATCGAATACACCGACGAAGAACAAGCATACGCCAAGACGGTCATTTCCGGCTTCGCGCCGGGCACCTGCGAGCTGAATCTGCGCGCGCGCGGCATGCCGGAAAGCATGCTCGACACGCCGCTGCACGGCGAGATCGTGCCGATCTACGACGCCGGGCATGTCTCCGGCGGCTCGACGGACGTCGGCGATGTCAGCTACATCACGCCGACACTGCAGGTGCACACGGTCTGCCACCCGACCGCTATCCCCGGACACAGCTGGGGCATCACGGCGACGAGTGGCATGTCGATTGGGCACAAAGGGATGCTGCTCGCCTCGAAGGCGATGGCACTGACCGGCGCCGCGCTCTATCTCGATCAGTCGCTGATCGACCAGGCGCAGGCCGAACTCAAGGAGCGCACCTCCGGACGGCCGTACGAGACACCGCTGGAGCCCGGCCTCAAGCCGCCGGTGCCGAAAGAAGTTCTGGCGATGGCGAAGTAGCCACTGGATGCGTTCAAACACGGGTGCGATTCGCGCGAATCGCACCCGTTCGTCTTCAGACCAGAAACGGACGGTCATACGACGAAGCCTGCGACGACGACCGACGCAACGTGGCGGTGCCCATCGAAGCGCGGGGTCGTTACTCGTAGCCGCGTTCATCATTGCAAGCGGTGCCTGTAGCGCGTCCGCTCCGACAACCGCGATTGAGATACCGCAAACCGCAACGTCCGCGTCCGCGAACCAGAGCCAATCGACGTCGATCACCCCAGACTCCGGCGCGACGCTAGGCGACGCCACATTCGTACGCATCGTTGACGGCGACACGATTATCGTTCGCATCGGCGGCAGCGATGAGCGCGTGCGGCTAATCGGCATCAACACGCCGGAACTGAACAAGCCGGATGGGCCGGTCGAATGCTATGCCATCGAAGCGAACGACCAGACCGAGGCGCTGATCGGCGACGCCGGCGGCCACATTCAGCTCGAACGAGATGTGTCAGAGACCGATCAGTATGGTCGCCTGCTTCGCTATGTCTGGCTGGTGACCCCGCAGGGCAAGCAACTGCTCAACGAGGAGTTGGTTGAAGGCGGCTACGCACGCTCCATTTCCTACCGTCCCGACGTCAAATACCAAAGCGCCCTCAACCGCGATCAAACCGATGCGCGGAATCATGAAAGAGGGCTGTGGGGTGCGTGTGGGTGAAGACGGTGGTTGGCTTGGACTGACCTCTATCGATCGGTTTCGCTCGACGGATCGTCAACCTTCAGTTGATGAAGTTCACGCTCGACCATCGACTTGAGTTGTGGAACATCGTTTCGAATCGTCGACCAAACCTGTTCGGGTTTGATGTCGATATACGCATGGGCAACGACGTTATGAGTCGCCACGAGCGTGTCCCATGGGATGTGAGAATTGCGGGACTTCAGGCTAATTGATAGATGACTCGCCACGGAGGTTAGCGTTTCCAACCGTTGTAGAACGGCGTCCTGGGTACGCTGGTCTTCGAAGAACGAGGGTTGGTCGAGCGTTCCTTGGGCGCCACTAAGATAGCTCTCGATTCGTTCAATGCTTTCAGCGATGTGTTGGAGATAGACGCGGTCATCTCTCATAGCGGTGTCGCAGACTGGTTGATCTGCTCGCCATATTGATCCAGACTCGCTACATCTACGACATGCACGTCGCGATCAAGGATCTCTTCCAGGTCGAGCGTCAGTTCGCTGAGATCTGCAACATCGCGTCCGGGTTCGAACTCGACGAGAAAATCGACATCGCTGGTTGCTCGCGCATCATCTCTAGCCACGGAGCCGAAGATGCGTATGCGACGAGCGCCGCGTTCCGCTGCTACGCGCAGAATCTCATCACGCTTGGCGAGCACATCGGCGAGGGTTATGACGTTGTTGCTGGTTGTCATGGTGCCGCCTTCGTTGCTGGGACGCAGAAGATGTTGACTGATCCGGGGAAGGTGACAGCGTACGAGAATACCTGCATCGTTGCATCTCAAGTATAGCGCGCGCTGTGGGGCTTGCCGCAAGCCCCCGGTCGTGGCGCATAATCGGCGGTCGAAGCGACGGCCGGGAACTGTGATGTGCTGGTAACGGCGAGCGTGCTGCCGCCTGGAGGGGCGCGATGAACGAGCATTCGGTGGTGATTGCTGGAGCCGGGCCGACTGGTCTGATGCTGGCGGGCGAGCTGGCGTTAGCGAAGGTCGACGTCGCTATTGTCGAGCGGCGCACCAACCAGGACCTGATTGGCTCACGTGCCCGCGGCTTGCACGCACGCACCATCGAGGTGTTCGATCAACGTGGAATCGCCGAACGGTTCCTCGCAGAGGGGCAGGTGGCGCAGGTCGCGGGCTTCGCCTGGATCCGGTTGGACATCAGCGACTTCCCCGCCCGGCATGCCTATGGGCTGGCTCTGTTGCAGAGCCACATCGAGCGCATACTGACCGGCTGGGTTGGCGAGATGGGGGTGCGGATCTATCGCGGCTGCGAGGTGACCGGATTCGCACAGGGCGACACCGGCGTCGAAGTTGATCTGGCCGGTGGCTCGTCGCTCCGAGCAGGATATCTGGTTGGTTGCGACGGGGGACGAAGCCTGGTCCGAAAAGCCGCCGGTATCGAGTTCGCTGGATGGGATCCCACAATCAGCAACCTGAT
>JAICWZ010000306.1 GCA_025966355.1 Thermomicrobiaceae bacterium | reverse complement strand
TAATTGCCGTTCTGATACACGGTGCCACTGCTGTTTATGAAATCCCAGAAGACCGACGCCATCGTGTGGTTCGTCGGTGCGCCGATATCGACGGCGGTCACGTTGTAGCTGCTGAGGTTGTCGTCGACTCCGACGTTGCCGGCACGATCGACCGTCTGCGTGATGACCCAGCCGTTCGGGATCGCGCCGTAGCCCATCAGCGTATTGAAGGTGGCGTAGGTTGGTCCGTTGGGATCGTTGGCATCACCGGCCACATTGACCTGGGCCGGAGCGTGCGATTCGAATTGATTGTCGCCGGTCTGAAGTTGGCCGGTGACGAGCTCTCTGGCGAGCAGACCATTGGTGACATACCACTCGGATGAGGCATCGCCGTCGGGATGGGTAATTTCCATGCGAGTCTTATCGAAATATTGGACGAGCCGTTGATGGTTGGGCGACTCCTCGTATGCCTCGGAAAGCCCCGCTGTATTCGGTCCCGGCCCCCACATCCAGGTGCGGTTGACGACTCCGGCCGACACCGGTTGGTCGGTCTGAGACCAGGTATTGAAGAAGTATTGACTCGCCATCTGCTCGGCGGCGGCTGGTGCCGCGACGCCGACGAGCATGCCCAACAGTCCGAGCACGCCGACGATGCGACTGAATCGACTCACCATTTCCCTTTGCCCCCAGGTGTCCGTACTGATGCGTTCTCGACCCGCTCGTATTTTGTCTGATCTGGACGATCACGTCAACGCGGGATTTCCAAAAATTTGGGTATGCGCGTGCGATACAGGTTGAAGCATGCTGCAGGGAACAGCGAATTGTCGCGAATCGCTTGTCAATCCGCCGGGCGCGGCGTACTCTTGCCGCCGGTTATCAGTACAATGGACGGCATATGCTTGGACGTGGAAAGTCAGATCGAGTTCGATCTCAAGACATGACGGTGGATCCGGCGAGCGCCGACGGGTCCGTCACACTCGACGAGCCAGCCGCCGACAACGACTCCGACAGCCAGAAGGCGCCCGCGAACCGCTCGTACGGGATGCTCGCGCTGTTGCTCTTCGTCGTCTATATGGCGATCGCCGTCATCCTCTATGTCTGGCGTGGCGCCTACTTCACTCCCGATCGCTGGGCGATCTTGCTGTTCATCACCGCGATTCTGCTCGGCCAGTGGAAAGCCTTCCTTCGGGACTGGATTCCGGTCGTTCTTTTGATCTTCGGTTACGAATTCATGCATGGCTACGCCTATACGCTGGTCGAACAGCAGCACAAGACGATCCATGTCACCGAGATGATCACCGCCGATCGCTGGTTATTTTTCGGTCACCTGCCGACCCTCTGGCTCCAGGGCAAGCTCTACGAAAAGGGCGTCGTTCACTGGTACGACGTGCTGGCGATGGTCATGTACATCATGCACTTCGTCTTTCCGCTCGCCTTCGCCTTCATCGTCTGGATCGGCAGCAAGCGGCGCTTCTGGGAATTCTCGATTACGTTCCTGCTGATGTCGTACGCCGGGTTTGTGATTTACCTCTTCTATCCGGCTGCGCCGCCCTGGATGGCGAGTAACTGGGGCTATATACACGGTGTGCAATTACCGTTCGATCAGGTCTTCCACTCGCTGGTGCCGCATCAGTACGACAACCTGAATATGGTGCAGATCTGGAACAACGCCGGCGGCAATCCGGTCGCGGCGATGCCCTCGTTGCACGCCGCCTATCCGTGGATGGTGCTGCTCTTCGCCGTGAAGTTTTTCGGCAAGAAAGGGCTCTTCCTCGTTCCGTACAACATGGCGCTCTGGTTCGCGGTCGTCTACCTCGGCGACCATTACGTGATCGATATCCTGGCCGGCATGGCGCTCTCGACCGTCGTATTCGTGCTGATGCAGCTTGTTTGGCCGTTGCTGGAGCGGTCGCGCCTCTTCGAATATCCCGAACGTGTCAGTGAATGGGGGCGCCGCACCTTCCGGCGTCCGAGGCCGTCGGAAAACACCTAGGCCACTCCACCCTGCTGGTTGCGGAACTCACGCGATACCCGCTACACTCAGCCCATTCGATGCATTGACGTCTGTTTCAGGTAACGCTCGGCTCTGGCCAGAGAATTGCGCGTCAGCACTGGTAACGGGCACGATCGATACAGGGACTGGTGGGGGATGCGACTGGCGAAAGGGTGAATGCGATGACGGTGGAAACCTACGCCTATCGGGAGTTTCTGGAAGAGGTGATCTCGCCGGTCGCGATCTCCGTCCTCGATCGCCTGACGCCGCAAATCGGCCAGATCTACAGTCTCGGTGAACTGCTCGACGCCCAGCTCCCGCGCGGCGAACAAGACGCCCACGAAGAGCGTTTTATGGAACGGCTTACTCGCATCGTGCGCCTCTTGCCGCCTGATGTCAGCCCGATGGCAAACGAGGTCTTTACCGCCATCGAATTCCTCATCTACGAGATCCATGGCGAGCCGGTCAAAGTCGGCATCGCCTGGGCACGCCTCGAAGAACTCGGCGACGAAATCCGCTCCGATCCGCTGCTCTACAGCCTGCTCACCGGCAAAGCGAATTAATATTTCTCGCGCAGAGACGCAGAGTTAAAAACAAAAAATCTCTGCGTCTCTGCGCGAGTATTCTCAGTCGTACTGATGCTTACTCATCCTGAAACGCGAGTGTGATCGTTTGATGCGCTTGGCCGATGCTGCTGTTCGAGAAGATCGCCTGGGCGAAATGCAGGTAGTTTTCCGGATCGAGCATGGCGGGGCTGAAGTGGGTGAGGATGAGTTGTTGCGCGTTCGCCTCGCGGGCAATGGTCGCGGCCTGGTCGAAGACCATGTGGCCGCGTTTTTCGGCGCGTTCACGCAGCTCGGGATCGCCGTAGGTTCCCTCGCAGATGAGCAGATCGGCGTCGCGCACGAAATCCGGAATATCGGGCGTAACGCGCGTATCTGTGACAAAACCAACGGTGAGGCCGCGTCTGGGCCGCCCAAGCACCTGGTCGGGCGTGACGGTGCGATCGCCGATCGTGACGCTGGTGCCGGATTGCAGCTTGCCCCAGAGTGGGATTGGGATGTCGAGGGCACGGGCGCGTTCGGCGTCGAATTTCGGTGCCCGCTTCCGGGTGAAACGATAGGCGAGACAGGGCATGCGGTGGTCGACCTTGAGCGCGCTCAGTTCGAGGCCGTCGGCTAACGTCTGCGTTTCGCCGCCCTCCAGCTCGACGATGCGCACGGTGAACGGCAGGCGTGGCACGACGATCGTCAGCGCCTGGACGACCTGATAGGTGCCGGGTGGGCCGAAGATCGTCAGATCCTCGGTGCGATTCGAATGGGCGATCATGAAGAGGACACCGGCGATCCCGGCAACGTGATCGGCGTGAAGATGAGTCAGCGCGATCGTGCCGACGTCGCGGAAGTTCCAGTTGGAGTAGCGCCAGGAGACCTGCGTTCCTTCGCCGCAATCGACCAGCACGACATCGCGCTGCGAGCGGAGGAGCAGCGCCGAAAGCCAGCGCTCCGGAAGCGGCATCATGCCGCCGGTGCCAAGCAAGCAGAGATCGATCACGGGTTGGT
>JAICWZ010000463.1 GCA_025966355.1 Thermomicrobiaceae bacterium | reverse complement strand
GGCACGCGGCCGGCCGACGTGTGCGGATGCTGCAAGAAGGCGCGCTCTTCAAGCTCGCCCATCTCGTTGCGCACGGTGGCCGGGCTTACGCCGATCCGGTAGCGATCAATAAGTGTTTTCGAGCCGACCGCGCGACCAGTCCGGATATATTCCTGGATGATGTATTTGAGGATGGTGCGCTGTCGTTCGTTCAGTTCCTGGAGCATCTTTCTACCCCTTTTAGCACTCTCACGGTGGGAGTGCTAACGTCCTAGTAGGATAGCAGGTTGATACCGGTCGTGTCAAGGTTGGCGACCGTGTCCGAACGCGGAGAGCAGGCCTAGAGGACCGGCTGATCGTCGCGGAGTTTGCGCGCGCGGATGGTGAAAAAGAGGCCGCTGCCGAGCGCGAAGAGCGCGGCGAGACCGAGGAGCGCTGGCGTGCCGAACGACCCGATCGAGTCCTCGAGCGAGCCGCCGCCATCCGGCCGGCTATCAATCGAAGCGCTGATCCCCTGATCGCCCTTGTAGTTGAGCGACTTCTTCCAGTCCTTGTCGAGTTGGTCGATCGATTCGCCGAAGGCGGTTTGCACCGCTTGCTCGTTCGAGACACCGCCCTGGTATGCCCGCAGCAGCGCGCTCATGCCGTCGTTGCCCTTCGTGTGCACGATGAAGTTCACGATGCTTTCGCTTTCGGCGTACGACTGCAACGCCTGATTTGGATCGTCCGGAAAGGTCGAGTTGAGCGCCTTGATCGGGATCAGCGTGCCGCTGTTGATGGCGTGTTGCAGAACCGGGCCGAAGCGCGGATCGGCGATCGCCTGATAGTAGGTCGCCAGCCCCTCATCGAGCCAGGGCGGCGGTTCGTTGAACGGATTTTCGGTCGCCTGATGGACGATCAGATGTACCGCCTCGTGACTCAGGATGCGCTCGATCTCGCTCATCGGATCGCTGTTCTTGTCGACGCCGGTCACGACGAGATGTAATTCGGGCTGGGTGAATCCACCGATCCACTCGGCGCTATTGGGTGGCAGGGCGCTGGCGAAATCGCGCGTGCTGCTGTAGATAACGACGCGTACCGGTTCATCGGCGGTCAGCTTGAACGTCTTCTTCATGTTGTCGATCGCCTTGACCGTCTGGTCGAGCGCTGCCTGCCCGATCTGGTCATCGCCCGCATAGTAGTAGACGGTGACCGCACCATCGGTCTTCGTCTGCCATTTGAAGCGCGTATCCGTGTAGAGGACCGTCTTCTCCGGCGTCTCCACGACGCTACCGTCGCGCAGCGTCAGCCGCCAGCGATAGATGATGTCGATACCAGGCGGCAAATAGTTCAGTTGCATGTCGACGGTGTTGGACACATCGACATGCGAGCCACCCTTGAAATCGGCACGGACGACGGAGGTGACGGGCGAGAAAGCGGGGTGATACCAGGTTTCGACCGAGACGACCGACTGGTCGACATCGGCGATCAAGTGGAAGACGAGTGATTTCGGAAAATCGACCGTGGCACTGTCGGTTTGTATCTGAAGCCCGGTGGCCGTGGCGGCGCGGGCGGGCGCGAGCGTGCCGAAGCTGAGCGCGATAAGCAAGAGGAGCGGCGCCAGCCGGACGATCGTCCGGCCGCTAGCCCTCATGTTCCTCACCGAGCTGCTGGTGGAGGTAGGCCTCGATGAAGGGATCAACCTCGCCCGAGAGCACCGCCTGGATATTGCCGGTGCTGTACTCAGTCCGGTGATCCGTCACCATGGTGTAGGGGTGCAAAACATAGGAACGGATGCGGTTGCCCCAACCGGCCGCCACGTGCTCACCCTTCAACTTCGACTGCTCTTCCTCGCGTTCGCGGATCGCCCGCTCGGTGAGCCGGGCGCGCAGGATCTTCATCGCCGACTCGCGGTTCTGCAACTGCGAGCGCTCGTTCTGGCAGGTGACGACGATGCCGGTGGGGAGGTGTGTGATACGCACGGCCGAACTCGTCTTGTTAACGTGCTGCCCACCAGCTCCCGAGGAACGATAGGTATCGATGCGCAGATCGTCGTCATCGATGCGGATTTCATCGTTGTCCTCGACCTCCGGCAGCACCTCGACGAGCGCGAACGCGGTATGGCGCCGGTGTGCGGTATCGAACGGCGAGAGGCGCACCAGCCGGTGCGTACCGGCCTCGCCCTTGACGTAACCATAGGCGTTCGGCCCGCGGATCTCGATCGTTGCGCTCTTGATGCCCGCTTCTTCGCCTTCGGCCAGGTCGAGGATCGACGACTGGAATCCGGCGTTCGAGGCCCAGCGCAGGTACATCCGCAGCAGCATATCGGCCCAGTCCTGCGCGTCGACCCCGCCGGTGCCCGCGTGCACAGCCAGCAGCGCGTTTTGATCATCGAAGGGGCCGGTCAGAAGCAGCGTTAGCTCCAGCTGTTCAAGCCGGCGCACAAGCTGCTCGGTTTCGGCGCTGATC
>JAICWZ010000228.1 GCA_025966355.1 Thermomicrobiaceae bacterium | reverse complement strand
TAAGCGGCGCGCTGGCAACAGCGCGGGATGAGGTTGACATCGAAGCATTGCAGGCCGCGCGCTCGGAACTGGCTCGACTGCGCGAACGCGAGCGGAGCGTGAACGAGCAAGAGCAACGGCTCGAAACGCGCGTGCGCGGCCTGGCGCAGCAGTTCGAGGCGGCTGAACGTCGTGTTCGCGAAATGGACTCCGATATCGCGCGGCTCGAAGATGCGCACGCCTCCAGCACCATCGAACGTGAACAACTGACGAGCGCCTTCGAAGCGCGTCGCGGTGGCTTTGCGGCGTTGCAAGCCTCGCATGAGGCGGCACTGGCGAAGGCGCGGGACGTCGAACAGGCCTCCGAACGCGATGCCATTGCCTGTCGCGATCTCGAACGGGAACACGACCGTTTGACGCTCGATGTCGCGCGGCGGCGCGATGAGCGCGATCTGCTGCTCGAACGGGCGACGCGCGATCTCGAAACCGACTCGGTCGCGACGCTGCTCGACGCTGAAGCGCCGGATGCGGAGGTTGACCTGGCGCGCCTGGAGCGCGATATCACGCGCCATCGTGATCGGCTGCGACGCATTGGTGTCGCCGGCGAGGATGCGATCGAACAGTACGAACGCGAGAACGAGCGGATCAGCTTCTTGCGGCAGCAGTTGCATGATGTCCAGGCTGCCACCAGCGCGCTACGGACGCTGATGGGCGAACTCGATCGGACGATGGCCTCGGCCTTCGATCAGACGTTCGGCGAAGTGGCCCGCGCGTTTGAGGCAACCTTCACGGCGCTCTTCGGCGGTGGACGGGCGCGCCTGGTCCGCTGCGACGATGGCGACGGCGCGGCCGGGGTCGATATCGTGGCCCAGCCACCGGGTAAGCGCTTGCAGAGTCTCGGCCTCCTTTCCGGCGGCGAACGCGCGCTTACGGCCGTGGCGCTCCTCTTCGCGATTCTGAAGGTGAACCCAAGCCCCTTCTGTCTGCTCGATGAGGTCGATGCCGCGCTCGATGAGGCGAATGTCGTGCGGCTCGGCAATGAACTGAAACTCCTCGCTGACAACACGCAATTCGTGGTTGTCACGCACAATCGCGCGACAATCGAGGGCGCCGACACGCTCTACGGCATCACCATGGGCGCCGACGGCGTCTCCCGTGTCCTCTCGCTCCGCCTGCCAAGCGAGTCTGTTGGGTAGCTTGGTTTGAGAAGACGGAGTTCTCGCGCAGAGACGCAGAGATTTCAAAAATTAAGAGCTCTGCGTCTCTGCGCAAGACAGTCCTCCCCTACGTTTGCATCGACGGCGGGAAAGATCATAATGGGGATTGCGCGAATACCTTTCCGTTCATGACCGAACTTGAACACCGAATGGACGAAACGAGCGAGCCGGATGGCTTTGGAGACCGTTTCTCGCCTCGGCGAAGACGTGAGCAGCGTCGACCGTGCCGCGGTCGCCTCATTAGCAGGGGTGGCACTGGCCGGTATCTCGACCGTGCTCATGTTGCAGTCGATGCGCGTCTTCGTCTCGTATCTCGTGTTCGTCGTGAATCAGAGCAATCGTTCCACGCTGGCCGCCGTCGCGACCGGTGTCTTTTTGCTCAGTGGGCTTTCCTGGCTGCTGATCCGCGTGATCGGTCCGCGCTCCGTCGTGATCGGTGCGACCACGCTCCTGGCGCTGTCGCGGCTGACATTGCAGTTCTGGGAGAACCCGACGGCGCGCCTCTGGCTCGGCGCGACCGCGCTCATCTGCTGGGGCTGGCTGCTCTTCGCGTTGCTGATCAGCCGGCAGGATTTCGTCGCGCTCGGTACCGGATTTGGTCTGGCGCTCGATCTCAGTATCCGTATCGTCTTCCAGACAGTCGATACTCCCTGGATGCCCGGCTTTTCGGCACACCTCATCACCATCGTGCTCGTCGGAGTGCTTCTGGCGTCGGTTTACCTTTTCGATCTGCCGAACGAGATGCAGCCCGCAAGTCTGATCGGCGCGGTGTCGTTGCTGGCGATCGGGCCGGCCTTCGCGCTCTATCATCTGGTGATTGGCAATCTCGGTTTGGCGCAGGCGCGTCTGGGAGTTGATTTCCCGGGCGCGGCCGTGATTCTCGCCTTCGGCATGGCGCTCGGGATTCTCGTGTCGGCGCTGCGCTGCTCGGGTGAGATCGCGCTCGTGGCGAGCGGGCGCTGGTGGTATCTCTGGCGACTCGGACTGATCGCGCTTATGGTGGCCGGGCTGCGCTGGTTCTGGACTGGGGCGCTGCTCGGCTCGCTCGGGCTGATTCTCGGCGTCGCCGCGAGCGTCATCCTGTTTACCGAGCTATTGATCGGGCGAAGCGCCGGCCAGAACGTCGTGCCGGCCGGCTGGGCGGCGCTCTGCTTCACGCTCGGGCTGCTGCTTGAAGTTGGACTGCTTTTCGCCTACTACACCTTTTCCGGTAGCCCGTGGATTCTCGTCGCGGTCGTGGCGCTCTTCGCGGCCACCTGCCTCTCCGGAGCGCCGGTGGCGCTGATGCCGCGTCGGGAACATGGCGTCTCGCTGGTGATCGTAGCCGGTCTACTCGGGGGTCTCCTGCTGTTGATCAGCGCCTGGGAGGTCTGGTCGTGGGATGATGTCGGGCCGGACGCGGCCATCGGTCCGACAGTGACGGTGATGACCTACAACATCCAGAGCGGCTTCGCCGCCGATAATCAGTTCGATCTGGATGAAACGGCCCGCGTCATCGAGTCGCAGCAGCCGGATATCGTCGTGCTGCAAGAGGTGAGCCGGGGCTGGCTGGTGACGAGCGGAATCGACGAGGCGCTCTGGCTGAGCCGGCGCTTGCACATGAACTACGCCTTCGGCGCGAATTCAGACGACGGCCTCTGGGGTAATGTCGTGCTCAGCCGTGCGCCGTTGGGGGCCACGCGTACGATTCAGTACGACGTGACCGAAAATCTGAAACGAAGCGCCATCGAGGTGCAGGTCGAAACGCAGGTTGGCGATCTCTGGGTGCTCGGTACACATCTCGACGATCCGCCCGATGCCGGTGCCGTGCGTTTGCAGCAGGCGGAAGAGCTTGTTGCCTCGTGGAATCAGCGCTCACCGGCACTGGTGATGGGTGATATGAACTCCGACCCGAACGATCCCGTCATCGTTACGCTCCGCTCGGCCGGCTTCGTTGATTACGGCGAAGCGCTTAATGCGCCGGCCTATACCTCGCACGACCACCGGCGGATCGACTACATCCTCGGCACGCATGACATGCTGCTGCGCGACATCCACATCCCCAACGTCTGGACCTCCGACCACCGTCCGGTCGTCGCCACAGTGACGCTCCTGCCGGTGCAGGCGAGAACGAAATAACTCGCGCGGAGACGCAGAGACGCGGAGATTCTTAATTTAGAAACTCTGCGGCTCCGCGCGAGTTATTCGCCCTCTACCACTCAAAATCGTCGAGCGGCCAGATGGGGCGGCGGATGTGCTCGAAGGTGAGGCGGGAGAGGTCGGCGCCGGTGATGCCGGGGCCTTCGACGAGTACGACGCGCTCGGCGATCGGTTCGAACGAGGCGCGGAAGTGCCCCTTCCCTTTCAGCGCGATGACGCGCTTCTTCGTTGGCTCGATGCCATGCGAGCGGAAGATGTTGAGGTCGATCGGCGTTTCGGCGTGGGTCGTCACCAGCACCTCGATGCCATTACAGACGATGACCGCCGTCTTGCCGAGCTTGACGCGCACCCCGGCGTGCATCGGTCCGGCGTTGATGTACTCGCCGTCGGAGAGCATGCGCACTTCTGCTGTTAGCAGCATCGGATCGCCGTGCAGCCGGTCGGTCTTGCCGCCGAGCCGTAGTTCAACCTTGTGTCCAACTCCGGCCGCGACGCACTGCTCGACCGATTCCGGATCTTTGATGAGCGCCAGTGCCGCATCGTGGACGTCGTAGGCGAGCAGAAAGCGAAGCAGCTCGGAGCTGTCGCCGGGGCCGCCGGTCCAGGGATTGTCACCAATATCGACCAGTACCAGCGGACCATGTTCGATTGCCTGGAGCGCGCGAATCGCCTCATCCCAGCTGGCGACGCCACCCAGAAACTCCTCGCGCCGGTTCCAGGCGAAGCGCGCCAGCTCATCGGCGTAGCGCCGGGCGAGCGCGGCATCGTTGTTCGTCGTGACGATGACGCCAAACCCGGCTTCAGCCACGTCGGCCGGCGGAAAGCCTCCGGCGACGGTGACATTGAGCACCGCCGGATGCGCCTCAATGCTGTGCGCTTCGGCCATGATCGACTTCATCGGCTCGCGATTG
>JAICWZ010000591.1 GCA_025966355.1 Thermomicrobiaceae bacterium | reverse complement strand
CGCGACGCGGAGACGGCCCGGAGGCGCTTCGGCAGCGACGACGACGCGCTCGGCATCGTCTACACGCGCACCGGCCGGCGCTTCTTCAACGACCGCGAACTGGAAGCCGAGATCATCGCACGCCTGCGCCAGGCACTCGATACGGTCGGCTTCTGGGAACGCTTCGAGACCGGCTGGGTCGCCTTCGATTGCGAGATCATGCCCTGGTCGGCCAAGGCGCAGGAGCTCATTCGCCAGCAGTACGCACCGGTCGGTGCGGCGGCGAATATCGGGCTGAGCGCCTCGCTCAGCGCGCTCCAACAAGCAGAGCAACGCGGCATCGCGGTCAAAGCGTTGCGCCATCAGACCGCCGAGCGACTGGAACAGGCGCACCGCTATACCGCCGCCTATCGCCACTACTGCTGGCCGGTCGCATCGATCGCTGATCTAAAAATCGCGCCCTTCCACCTGCTCGCCACCGAAGGGACGACACACGTCGGGCGCGATCACGCCTGGCACATGGCGACCATCGCCGAAATCTGCTCCGCCGACCCGGACCTGCTGCTGGCAACCGATCATCAGATCGTGGATGTCACCGACGAGGCAGCGCAGCAGCACGCCATCGACTGGTGGGAAGCGCTCACCGAGCGCGGCGGCGAAGGCGCGGTCGTCAAGCCGCTGGAGTTCATCGCCAAAGCGGGCGGCAAGCTGCTGCAACCAGCCATCAAATGCCGTGGCCGCGAATACCTGCGCATCATCTACGGTCCCGAATATGACACGCCCGAGCATCTGGATACGCTCCGCCAGCGCGGGCTTGGCCGCAAACGTTCGCTGGCTTTACGCGAATTCGCGTTAGGCATCGAGGCGCTGGAACGTTTCGCCCGCCACGAGCCGCTCTACCGCATCCACGAATGCGTCTTCGGTGTCCTGGCCCTCGAAAGCGAGCCGGTCGACCCGCGGTTGTGAGACGATTTTCTCTCGCAGAGGCGCAGAGGACGCAGAGATTAATACATGAGAAACTCTGCGCTCTCTGCGCCTCTGCGAGAGATCAATCCTCGCGCCATTCCGACGCGAGGATGCCCATGTAGACGGCGTCGACGTAGTGGCCATTGCTCCAGACGTGCTGGCGCAAGCGGCCTTCCTCGACGAAGCCGCAGGCGCGGTAGGAGCGGATCGCGCGTTCGTTGTCGGCGTGTACCCAGAGCCAGACGCGCCGAAAATTGCGCAGGTTGAAGGCATATTCGAGCAGCAAGCCGATCGCCTCGCGGCCGTAACCTTTGCCCCAGTAGTCTTTATCGCCGATGCCGATACCGAGTTCGCAGGTGTGCGCGGTGATGTTGAAGTTGAAGAGTCCGCAATGGCCGATGAACTCGCCGTCAGCCTCGATGGCGAACCGTGAGCCGTCGCGCCCGCCCATCGACCATTCGCGGTCGAACTCCGACCGTAAGCGCTCATACGCCTGCGGGATCGGCGGATCACCGCCCCCGGCCAACTCGACCTCCAGATCGTTGTTGTAGCGCCATAACGCCGGCAGATCGTCCCGCGTCATCCCCCGCAACGTCACCCTCGGCCCGTGCAGCATCAATCCTCCCCATACATGTGAACATGCGATCGTCGCTGGTTGATTATGCGCAGGTCGAGGCGGACGGCGTGGAATGGCGACGAGCGTCCCAGGG
>JAICWZ010000491.1 GCA_025966355.1 Thermomicrobiaceae bacterium | reverse complement strand
GCGCGCGACGTCTGGCGCACGTTTTTCATGTTGAAATTGGCCGCTTCGAGTAGCACTGTCGTCGTGTCGTCGCGAATCTCGCTGTTGACGCCGCCCATGACACCGGCCAATCCGACCGCTCGGTGGACATCGGCGATAACCAGCGTTTCCGGGTTCAGGGTGCGCTTGACATGGTCGAGCGTCTCCATCGGTTCGTCAGGCTCGGCGCGACGAACGATGATGCGGCCCTCATGCAGGAAGGTGCGATCAAAGGCGTGAAGCGGTTGTCCCCACTCGAGCATGACATAATTCGTTACGTCGACGATATTGTTGATCGGGCGGACACCGGCGGCCTGCAGGTGCTGCTGCATCCAGGCCGGTGACGGCTCGACGCGCACGTTTTCGATGAGCGTAACGACATAGCGCGGACAGAGATCGATCGCGTGTACGCTCGCGAGCGCATCGTCGTTCGGTACGCTCGAAAGATCAGCCAGGGCAGGCAGCTTCGGCTCGACGGCCGCGATCGCTCCGAGTTCGCGGGCGATGCCGACCATCGAAAAGGCGTGGACCAGGTTCGGAGTGATCTCGAATTCGATCACCTCATCGCCCAGATACTCGCGCAGCGGCATGCCGACTGGCGCATCGTCGGGCAGCACCATGATCCCTTCGTGCTCATCCGAAATGCTCAGTTCCTTCTCGGAGCAGATCATCCCTTCGGAACGGACGCCACGAATCGTGTTCGCCTTGAGCGTCGCCATCTTGAACTCTTCCGAGTGACCATCGACCAGGCGCGCACCAACGAGCGCCAGTGGAACCTTCTGCTGCTCGGCGATATTCGGCGCGCCGGTGACGACGGTCAGATGATGCTCGCCGGCCGAGACGGTAACGAGCTTCAATCGATCGGCATTTGGGTGCTTCTCGACCTTGTCGACGTAACCGACAAAGACGTTGTCCCAGGTTTCGCCGATCACGGTGATCGCTTCGGCTTCGAGCCCGGCCATCGTCATGCGGCGCGCGATCTCGGCGGCGCTCCAATCGACGGCGACAAGTTCGCGGAGCCAGCGTACAGGTACTTTCATCGACTCAATTCATCCTCTCTTGCCGGCTCAGGCCGTCGCTCGATCAAACTGCGACAGGAAGCGGAGATCGCTCTGGTAGAACGCGCGAATATCGGTGATGCCGTACTTGAGCATCGCCAGTCGTTCGAAGCCGCAGCCGAACGCCCAGCCGGTGTAGCGGTCGGGATCGTAGCCGACGTTGGCGAGCACGTTCGGATGGACCATGCCAGCGCCGAGGATCTCGATCCAGCCGGTGCCCTTGCACACGCGGCAGCCATCGCCGTGACAGACCATGCAGTCGATCGCGAAGTCGACGCCCGGCTCGACGAACGGGAAGTAGTCACAGCGGAAGCGAACCTTGCGTTGCGGACCAAACAGCTGGCGGGCGAACTCGGCGAGCGTGCCCTTCAGATCGGTCATGGTGAGATGCTCGTCGACCGCCAAACCTTCGACCTGCTGAAAATGCCATTCGTGCGTCGCGTCGAGCGCCTCGTAGCGGTAGCACCGGCCCGGCACGATGACGCGCACGGGCGGCTTCAGCCGCTCCATCGTGCGTACCTGCATCGGAGATGTGTGTGGCCGTAGCACAATCTCTCGCGATTCGGACTGCACGAAGATCGTGTCCCAGACATCACGCGCCGGGTGATCTTTCGGGATGTTGAGGGCATCGAAGGCGTAGTAGGCGTCTTCGACCTCCGGCCCCTCGATCGTCTGAAACCCGAGGTGGGCGAAGATCGAGGAGACTTCGCGCACGAGTTGGGTGATCGGGTGCAGCGTGCCGAGATCGACCGGCCGGCCCGGCAATGTGACGTCGATCGCATCCGACGCGAGATGTTCGTTGAGTTGGGCACCGCGAACGATTTCCTGCCGCGCCTCGAACGCGTCCGAAAGCTCGGTCTTCAGCGCGTTGACCGCCTTACCGAAGGCTGGGCGTTCTTCATCGGAGAGCGCGCCAAGCTGGCGCATCGCGTCGGTCAATGCGCCCTTGCGGCCCAGGTAGCGTGCGTGCCAGTCGGACAGTTCGTCGGTCGTTCGAGCAGCATCGAGTTGTGCGTGCGCGTCGCGGCGTAGTTGGTCGAGTTGATCAGTTCCCATCTTCACTCCAGCTTGATACTGAGCGTCATTCACGACGGGCAACAAAAAACCCCGTCGCCTCAGGGGCGAGGGGTTCCACGCGGTACCACCCTGATTCGCCGGTGGACAACCGGCCTCAATGTCTCAGCGGATCCCTCCGTGAGACGGCTCCGGTAATGGGGAGCAACCAGGGGCGG
>JAICWZ010000542.1 GCA_025966355.1 Thermomicrobiaceae bacterium | reverse complement strand
TTCCGGCGGAGCGTGTGGATATATGGACAGCCGCCTGCGGGCGCCTGCCAACATACCCACACGCTCTACGACGACGTCCAGTCACACCATACAAGGGGCGGGGGTGAGGGCGGTTCTCCTCTTCTCCGCATGTGTCCTTCTGTAGTATATTACACATCACATACGAACTCGCCCGATCGCCTGAGGAAGGTGGGCGTCTGTGCCGATACCGGCTGGTGTGCGAAAAATGCGCCGCTCGCTCGTGCGCGAGGAGATCTATCGCCTTCTGCACGAGTGGATCGTCAACGGCACCTTGCAGCCCGATGAGCAGATGCGCGATGTCGAGCTTGCTGGAATGCTCGGGGTGAGCCGCACGCCGGTGCGCGAGGCGCTGCGACGGCTGGAAGACGAGGGCCTCGTGCTGACCGCCCGCAATCGCTGGACGCGCGTCGCTCCGGTGAGTATCTCCGATGCGGACAACCACTTTCCGATTCTCTGGGCGCTCGAACGGCTGGCGCTGGAATTGGCGGTGACGCCGTTTTCGACTACTGAAATCGATGAGATGCTTGACGCGAACCGCGCGCTGGCGCTTGCGTTGCGACGTGGACAGGCGATCGAGGCATCGACGGCCGATTTTCATTTTCATCAGTTGGTTACGGCGCGCTGCCCGAACCCCGAGATCGCGCGGATTGCCTTTGAGCAGAAGCTGCGCTTGCGGCGGATCTCGATCTGCTATTTCGAGGGATGCCTCGTCGCCGAGCAGTCGGTAGCCGAGCATCAGGCGATCGTCGAGGCGCTCCGTGTCCAGGATCACTGGCAGGCGGCCGTCGCCATCGAACGCCATTGGAAGGAGAGCTACGGCCGGTTCCTGGAACAGGTCGAGCAGATCGATGGGCACGGCTGCGAACCTGCGAACGCGTCCGAAGTGGGCGTGCAGCCGATCGAACCTGAAAATGTCGGCATGCCGACGCGCTGGTCGTCCTAATGCGGATGCGAGAGATCATCGAGGCAGCTATTGCCGGGCAATTGTTCGAAGGAGCGAGTGGTGAACACAAATGACAGCGAGGGAGAGCATCGAATCACGGAGGCGACGCACGTCGAGGTCGATGGTGAGCGGCTGACGATCGCCGATGTTGTGGCAGTGGCGCGTTTCGGAGCGGCAGTATCGCTGGCACCGTCCGCGCTCGGCGCGATCGAACGCTCGCGAGGACTGGTCGAGGAGATCGTCGCACGGGGCGACACGATCTATGGCGTCAACACCGGTTTTGGCGATCTGAGCTCCGTCTCGATCCCGGTCGATCAACTCTCCGATTTGCAGCATAACTTGCTTCGTTCACACTCGGCCGGCGTCGGTCCGCCGCTGCCACGCGATGTCGTGCGCGCTATGCTCCTGCTGCGTGCGAACGCGCTGGCCAGGGGAAATTCCGGTGTGCGGCCGATCTTGATCGAACGGCTGCTCGATCTGCTCAACGCCGGTGTCACGCCGGTGGTGCCGTCGCAAGGCTCGGTCGGGGCGAGTGGCGATCTGGCGCCCCTGGCGCATCTCTCGCTCGTTATCCTCGGCGAAGGCTTTGCCACGTTGGGTGACGAAACAGAGCCGCTCCCTGGCGCCGAGGCGTTGCGTATATCCGGGCTGGAACCGCTAGATCTGACCGCCAAGGAGGGGTTGGCGCTCATCAACGGCACGCAGCAGATGACGGCGATCGGCGCGCTGGCGTTGCACGATGCCGAACTGCTGCTCGAGACGGCCGAGGTCGCGGCGGCGACCAGTCTAGAGGCGCTGCGCGGCACCGATACCCCCTTCGATGTCGAGATTCAGGCGGTGCGGCCGCATCCAGGGCAGGTTCGCGTGGCTGAACGCATGCGGACATTGCTGGCGGGCAGTGAGATTCTCGCGTCGCATCGCGATCACGCGGTTGATCCGCGTGTGCAGGATCCCTATTCGCTGCGCTGCATACCGCAGGTGCTCGGCGCCTCCTGGGACGCCGTCGGCTATGTCCGTCGT
>JAICWZ010000613.1 GCA_025966355.1 Thermomicrobiaceae bacterium | reverse complement strand
TGTGCGCTATGCCGCCGGAACCGACGGCCGGGGAATAATTGGGTGTTGCCGGCGAACCGGCCGTACTTCGTCGATGGTGCTCAGGTGCTTGGCCAGCGCTTCGAGGCTCGCCATGTTATGCACCGTCATGAAGTCGTCTATGAATGGAATCGCGGCTTGCATGCCACGAGTGAGCGGCTCGTAGCGCGGCGATCCAAGTAACGGGTTGAGCCAGATAAGCCGATAGCTGCCACGCTGGAGACGCGACATCTCGGAGCGCAGCAGTTCCGGATCACCCCGATCCCAGCCGTCACTGATGATGATGACGACGGCGCCGTTGCGCAGCACGCGACGCGCCCAGGTCATGTTGAACGTTTGCAGCGACTGGCCGATACGCGTGCCGCCGGACCAGTCCTGTACCTCACGCGCGACGCGTTGCATGGCGTCGTCGATCGAACGACGACGGAGCAGGCGCGAGATGCGCGTCAGACGAGTGCCGAAGACGAACGCTTCGACGCGCGCCATGTTGTTCTCGATGGCGTAGATGAACTGCAACAGGATGCGCGAATAGCGATCCATCGAGCCGCTGACGTCGCAGATGACGACCAGCTGGCGCGGCTTCGTCTTGGTCTTGCGGCGCGAAAGTCGAAGCGGTACACCGGCCGTCTGCAGCGAGCGGCGCATCGTACGACGCGGGTCGATGTAACGACCTTTCGGCGAGCTGACGCGACGGCGTGAACGACGCTGGCCGATCTTCCAGTGCAGCTTCTCCATCAGATGGCGCGCCTGGGCCAGCTCTTCTTCGGTCAGGTCGGCGAAATCGCGGTCGCGCAGCACTTCAGCCGCGCTGAAGCTGAGCACGTCATCCGATTCGCCATCGGAATCGTCAGACGCCTCGGCCGAATCGTCCGGCTCCATCATCTCGGAGCGCTGGCGCTTGCCGCCTTCGGCGTCGGCCGCATCATCGGCCGTGCCTTCGGCTTCGTCGCCTTCGCCCTCGCCGACTTCGTACGAATCGTCGCCCGGTTCACCACCCTCGTAAAACTGGTCGGAGAAATCGGGTTTGGCGCGCCAGTACGACTCGAAGACGCGATCGAAGGTCGGCAGGTCATCCTTGTTGGTGATGAGGCAGGCACGGGCAGCCTCTCGGAACTCCGAGCGACGGCTGATCTCAATCACCTCGGCCGAGCGGATGAAGTCCATGACCTGACCCATGGTCGTATGGACGCCCGCGCGCCTCAGGGCTCGACCAAAAGCGATCGAGCGCTGGGTAAACGTGTCGGTTGTTACCATGTCGTGCCGTTACTCCCCGTTAGACGCGGCGGCAACCAGGCTTTCGAGCTTGCCCTTGCGGATCGCCTGCAGGTCCTCCTGATGCTTCAGGATGGCGCCGAGCGTGGCGGAGGCGATCTCCGTCGAAAGCTCTCGCTGATTCAACGCCAGCAGCGCGGCCGCCCAGTCGAGCGTTTCGGCAACGCCCGGCAGCTTGTAGAGATCCTCACGCCGCAGTTCGTGAATGAAGGTTGTGATCT
>JAICWZ010000061.1 GCA_025966355.1 Thermomicrobiaceae bacterium | reverse complement strand
GATATGCGTTGATTCGCGCGATGTAAAACGCGACCGACTGCACGCCCTGGGCGTCGCCACCGGCCGCCTGCCCGGCCCGGTAGGCGGCCAGCAGGCGATCGCGCAGTTCACCCTCGGTCGCCTGATACGCGGCCATCGCCTCGGTCAGCACCTGTTCGCCGACGATCAGGTTGCCGAAGGCGGCGACGTTTTCGGCGATCAGATGTCCGCTCCACGGCTTCGTCGTCGCGCCGGTCCAGGCGAAGATGTCTCCATGCGTATCGACTGCCACAACCTGCCGCTGATCGCGAGCGCTGTCGCCCTCCAACGCCGTCTCGACTGAATCGCGCGGCGAATGCCCGTCGCGCAACAGATCGAGTACACGTGGGCCAAGCGAGGCGTTGGTATTCGCCTGCGTTGCTACCGCACCGACGCCGGCTTCGGCGTTCGGCACGCGACTCCCGACGGCCAGCGCCCAGGTGCTGATCACCATCCCGGTATCACCGTTTCGCGGGTCGTACCCGATCACCGAAAAGGTCACGGCCGCTCCTTATCACCGCTCAATCGACGCGATATGGCTCCGCACATCCTAGTGGCTCTGTGGGTGGCGGGCAAGATGCAGTAATCAGGAAAGATAGCACGGCTCCGGTCGTAGGGCCCGATTTATCGCGCCAGCGTCGATGTGCGCACCGCACGAGGCGTGTCATGGCCACATGAGTGATGCGTGGAAACGTGCGCGCCCGGGCGACTGGGAGGACGGGCGCCGCCTGAACGGCGCGCCGGGCGCGATCAATCGCGCCCCTACACCGATTCTTTCGCGCGGACGTCGAACGCCCGAACGCTCATCGACGCACGGCGCTGTGGACCCGATACTATCGAGGTTGAGTGCCAGGGTTGGGGTGCGCGCGTCAGCGCACGTGCGCGATGGAGGAGCGGGTTGGGTCGGATGGCATCGAACGGGGTGGGGCTGAATCGCTTCAGCGGCGGGGTTGTTGCGCGGCTGACGTCGGTGCTGGCCTACCGGCGGCTCTGGTATGGTGGCATCGGCTACTACAACGCCTATTGGATCGAGATCGTGGCGAGCGGCTGGATGGTGCTGGTGATGTCCGGCTCGGCGTTCGATGTCGGGCTGGTCGGCTTCTGTCGCACGCTGCCGATGCTGGTGCTCGGTCTCGCCTTCGGCGCGGTGTCCGACCGGATGCGGCGCACGACGATGCTTCTCATCGTGCAATGCGCCGGCATCGTGATCGCCTCGACGCTCGCCGTGCTCTTCATGGTCGATCGTGCCAACCTACTGGCGCTCTGTGTTGCGAGCGGGCTGCTCGGTTGCGGTTGGGCATCCGACTATTCGACCCGACGGGCGCTGATTTCGGAGATGAACGCGCCGGAACTGACCGGCAACGCCATGTCGCTGGAGGCGATGTCGCAGCAAGGCTGCAAGATCGTGGCGACGATCGTGGCCGGGGCGTTGCTGGCGGCTGGTGGCGCGCCGCTCGCCTACGGGGTGCTGGCGGTTGTCTATGCCTACGGTGTTTTTGCGCTCATCCGACTTCGACGCATTTTCGACGAAGCGGCCATCGAACGGAGCGGGTCGGTCCCACTCCTCCGGCTGATCAGCGAGGGCTTCAGCACGGTGGTGCGCATTCCGTTGATCCAGGGAGTGCTGCTCGTCACCGTCGTCATGAACCTGCTCACCTTCCCCTACCAGCAGCTCATCCCGGTCATCGCCAGGCAGATTCTCGATATCGGTCCGCAACGCATGGGGATTCTGGCGGGGGCCGATGGCATCGGCGCCATCGTTGTGGCCGGAGCGCTCGTCTTGCGGGCGCGCATGGAGCTCGCCGGACGCTTCTTTCTCGGTGGTGCCATGACAACGAGCGCGGTGGTGGTCCTGCTCGGACTCTCGCGCGTCTTCCCGCTCTCGCTCTGCCTACAGATTCTGGCGGGCGGCTGTGCCGGTGCCTTCGCCTCGATGCAGCCGGTGCTGATGATCAACAACGTCGAGCCGCACATGCGGGCACGCGCGCTCGGCGTGCTCGCCATGGCGATCGGCTGCACGCCGCTCGGCATTCTGCTTTCGGGGGCGCTCAGTTCGACGATTGGGGCGCGAGCGACGCTGGCCGGAACCGGCGCGCTCGCGCTCGTGCTGCTCGTCTTGATCGCCGTGAGCAACCGCGCCTTGATTCGCATCAAGGTCGCGCAGGCGGCGGCTAAAACATCCAGTGCCCGCCATCGACCATGATCGTCTGGCCGACGATGTAGCTCGCTTCATCCGAGGCGATGAAGGCGATGACGTCGGCGATTTCGCGCGGCTCGCCGGTGCGGCCGATCGCGACCGTCTCCATCTCGCGCGCCTGGCGTTCGGGTGACTTGCTCTCCCAGTCGATGCGTCCGCGTTCGCTGAGGATCAGTCCGGGCGAGACGACGTTACAGGTGATGCCATACGGCGCCAGTTCGACCGCCAGCTGCCGGATGATGCCCATGAGCCCCGCCTTTCCGGCCGCATATGGGATCACGCCGGTGCGGCTGTGGCTGCGCCCGGCGCCGGAGCCGACGGCGATGATCCGCCCGCTCCGTTGCGCCTTCATGCCGGGCGCGACCGCTTTCGCCAGGTAGAGCGGGGCGTGCATGTTGAGGGCGATGACCTTGTGCCAGTCTTCGAGCGTCAGGTCTTCGATGCCACGCGCAGCATCGAGCACGCCGCCCGCCACATTGGCCAGAATATCGACTTTTCCGAACTCCTGGATGACATCGTCGACGAGTTGCTGGTCACCGGCGGCGTCGGTGATGTCGTGCACCATCGCCTTGCCGCCGATCTCGACGGCGACCTGCGTCAACGCATCGGCCTGCACATCGACGCCGATGACGTGCGCACCGCGTTCGGCTAGCTTGCGTGCGGTCGCGGCGCCAATCCCCTGCGCCGCGCCGGTCACGATCGCGATACGTCCGGTCAGTTCAACCGACATCGCGCTTCCCCTTCCCCTGACGCGTTACGCATGGCGCAAGGCCGCCAGCGTCTCGTTGGCGGCGCGGGTCGCCTCTTTTAGACCGAAGACAACGCGGTTCCGTTCCCGGATGAGCCGCGTGCGACGATACTGATACTCGGGACTCTTTGGATCGAGCGAGGCGAGGTCAGCGGCGCCTTGCAGCGCCGGGATCGGCTTCGTCGGCACGGCGAGATCGTGGTCGAACTGGCCGGTGTTGGTGTAGTCAACCGGGATCAGATTGCGACCGAGCCGCATCAGGCCGCGATTGGCGGCGGTCTGCCCGTCGCTGTCGCCGCTCGTGCGGAGCGCGCCGAGTTCTTTGTCGAGCGCATCGACGGCCGAGCGCAGCGCCGCGATCTGATCGGTCACCGGACTGAGATCGAGATGCTCGCCCGCCTTCTCCTGAATCGAGCGCGTGACGGCGCTGAGGTCGTCGATGACCGCACCGTAGTTGAAGGGGAGCACCGGCATCGAGGTGAGCCGGTTCAGGATGAGCACATAGATCGTGGCGTCGCGCTTGAGGAAGTCGGGGTCGATCTTGTCGACGGTATCCTCCGGCGTGTGCCACCAGGAGCCGAGTCCGCCACCGACTCCGGCGCCGCCGCTGATCTGATGGTGCAGCGCCAGCAGAAGCGGATCGGCGTTCTCGGCCGGTTGCTCCGAGAGCGACATCAGCATCGCCGGGATGCCCGGCCCCCAGAACGACTGATCGCCCGCCCGGCCGAAGCGGCGCGCCGCCAATTCCTGTCCGGCGATCTGCTCGATCACGTCGCTGACGAACTCGCGCACCTCCGACATGCTGTTGCCCTGTGACAGGATGGTTGCACCGTTGCCACCGACCGAATCGACGTTGACGTGCGCCACGCAGTGATCGTAGAGGTCGTGCCAGAAGTTGTCGGCGTACCAGGCGGAACCGGCGTAACGCGCGTGCGAATGACCCGACCAGAAGCAGAAGCGGATGCCGCGGCGCATCGTGTCGCGATGCTGTGCCATGATGCGCGCCACCTCGATCATCGTCGCGTTGGCGGTGCCGTTATCCATGGCGCCGTAGTACCACGAGTCGACGTGGCCGCTGAACATGACGAAGAGATCGGCTTCGGGTGTGCTTCCCGATGGCTTCAGGTCAGCGGTGAGCAGCGGCAGTGTGCGCCAATCCTGATAGACAACCGTGTGCAGCCGCACCCGCAGCGGCCCCTTGGCGAGCGCCGCTTTGATCTGCTCGCCCTCGCCCGCCTTGACCGAGACAGAGGGCGTCTTCGGCAGGAGATGCGCCGTCTCGGGTGTCGGCGTGCCCCAGATCGGGTCGAGGCCGCGCTCGTGCAGCCGTCCACCGGCGATCCAGATTGCGGCAGCCGCGCCCGCTTCTTCGACGAGCAGGTTCGTATTCGGCGCGATGATGCCGTCGATCAGCGCGATCTTGCCGCGCACGTTGGCCTTGGCCAGATTCTCGGCGGTCGCGGTTCCGACTGCGACGAGTTCGCCTTCAAGTCCATCCGTTGGCGTCGAGGTCGCAAAGGCGTGCGTGGCGCAGGGAATCGCCTCGACCCCACCGTCAGGCAGCAGTTCGAGCGAGGCCGATTCCGGCCAGGAGACGAGCGCCGCATGTGAATAGCGATGCGTGTCGAGTCCAAAGCCGTTCAGCTTCGTTTCGAGCCAATCGAACGCTTTGGCTTCGTCCTCGGTGCCGGAGAGTCGAACCCACTGGGCGATCGCGCGGGTCGAGTCCATCAACTCATCGGCGGAAACCGCGTCGATGAGCTGGGATTCAAGGTTGGCGGTTTGTTCTGATGTCACCTGATACCTCCCATATCGTTCTCATCGACGACTGGAGCGCTTGTCCGCCTGGCTCCGCCGGTCCCCGCCGGTTCGTCGATGTGACGTACATCGCTCCTCAGAAACCATGGCGCGCGGGCGGTGTCAAGCGGCAGCGGGAAATGTCGCGGCCCGACCGCTTATGACTTTCGTGTCTCCCGATCAGGACGATTTGTTCCTGGTTGGCACGCGTACGCGGATTAAGCTCGTAGAAGCGCGGCATTGCGCGAATTATGATGGCAATGCTATCGACTTGCGCACGGCAGAGCATTTCGTGGTACCTTTGGCCTGGTCTGGTTCTTCTCCTTGCGCACGATGTGAGTGGACATCAATGGTGCCTTCGGCGGCAGCGCGTTTGTCGGATGACGAGTATCGAATTTCCCTGGGCAAGACGGTGCGCGAGTTGCGCATGCAGCGTCAACTAAGTCAGACGGTGCTGGCACAGAACGCAGGCATGAGCAGCCGGCAGTTGAGCCAGGTCGAGCATGGTGACGCGCGTCCCAACCCCGATGTGCTCCAACAGATCGCCACAGCGCTCGGCATCGATCGCGTGACACTCTGTCATGCGGCGGAAGAGACGGCACGCCGGCGCGAGCAGTTGCGCGAACTGCTCAAGCATCTGTCGATCCCACGAGAAAACTGGCATGAATTTCTGGCGCTCGAACCGCGCGTGATGGCGCAGGTTGTCGAGCATCTGCGGACGCAACTGCCGGTTCGCGCCGGCATTCTGAAGACGCTGGAGGATGTCGCGAACGAGATCGAACGTAACGGTCTCGACGCCTCGGTCGGGACGTTGCTCGACGGCATCATGCATCATGGCCTGGAGCCGATCGATTTCCTGCGCAGCTCGGTCCGCATGGAGGAGCTTGCCGGCGAGCGCATCGTCTTCTCCGATCGCCTCCCGCTCAGTCCGGCGGCGGTGCCGATCGATGAGCTGTCGCTCTTTCGCGCCAGCTACGGGATCGATCCTTCGAATCCGATGTTGCTCAAATGGTGGTCGGCGGCGCGCCGCTCGGCGGTCGTCGCCACGTTGCGGCTATACCGGTCGCGTACGATCATTCCGCGGGATCAGTTTGAGCGCTATATCCAGACCGGGCAGCGCGGGCCGAATATCGTGCTTCCGCTCGACGTCGTCGCGGCTCATATTCGCGCCGTGATCACACTCCTGCGCACGTACCCAAACTTCATGATCGGCGTGAGCGAGCGGCACTTCCCGATCACCTATCGCGCCAAGGGCGAGCAGTTGGTGATCGCGTCGTTGTCGGGCTACGTGCTTGGACCGAATCCCAAAGAAAACAAGATGATGCTGCCTTTTGAGCGTCCGGCCGTGGCGCGGCAGTTTCTGGCGCACTTCGATGCGAGCTGGGATCAGATTCCAGACGAATGGCGTACGAACGAAGACGTCGCCCGGTGGTTGGAAGAACAACTGAGGGAGAACGGAGCCGATTCGTAAGCGAGCAGGCTGTCCGGCGTGTTGCGCCGGGCAGGGGGATCGAAGCTGGTGGAGGGGATGATGGAGCGGAAGGGTTCGCGCGCGAAGCCCGCCAAAATGGTGGATCAGCGAATTGGGCCGGCACTCAGAGCGGCGCGTTTGCGCGAAGGACGCAGCCTGGAAGAGATCGCCGAGTGGTGTGGGGTGAGGCGCGACCAGATCGCACGCATCGAGAAGGGCCGCTGCGAGGTCTCCTTCCCGCTGCTGCTGCGCCTGGCGGAGGTGCTGGATCTCGACCCGTATTATTTCACCTCGTATCAGGAGATATCGATTCAGATCGAACGAAGCCTGCGTACGGCGTTGCGACGGGTCGACATGCCGGCCGAGGCCGTGGCCGCACTGGTGAAGCTGAGTGTCGAGGCGCAAGGGGCGCTGGTCGACGGCTTGCGCTGGCTGGTCCTTGAGCGCGACGGCCGTCCATTCCGAGAAAATGACGTCGTGCATCAGATTCTCGATCACGGCGTGGCGGCTTCGCTCGATTACATTCTGGCGGGCGTGGCCGAATTCGGCGTCGATGCCGACGATCTCTGGCGTCTTATTGCGCAGATGGAAGAGCTGCCTGGTGGGCGTTGTGTGATAAGCGATCGATTCTTGACCGTAACGACGATGAACGGCGGCCAGATCGACCCGCTTGCAATCTTTCGCGACAGCCTTCAACGGGAGCCACGTAGCGCCGACGTCATTCGGCTGCGGGCCAAGGCGATCGGTTCGGCCGTCACCCAGAGCGTGGAGCACCATGAATCGCGGACAATTTACTCGCTGGCCGCGATCTGCTCCTATATCGATACCGGCCGGTGGGCGGATGGCGTGATTATCGACAGCGCATTGATCGAGCAGCATGTCGCCGCGCTGGTGCAGGCGCTGCGGACGACTCCAAACTACCGCATCGGGTTCCTCGACGACTCGCTCCCCTTCAACCTGTTGGTGAAGGCGAACCGCCAGGCGCTCGTCTACGCCCCGGCGCACACCGGACTCTTCACAGACCAATCGCGCGGCGTAGCGTTTCGCTATTCACGCGCCGACGTTGCCTGGCGTTTCCGTGAGTACTTCGACGAAATCTGGGAGCGCATCCCCGCCGAAAACAAGGATTCGAATCTCATCGCCGATTGGCTGGAGCAGCGCATGATGGCGCGACGTTAGACGTCGAGCATGCCGCCCTGGTTGTCGTTTTCCCCGCTGGTGCGCCAGTAGTCGGCGATTTCAGAACCGGTGGCGAACCAAACATCGGGGAATCCGCGGATGTAATCGATCAGCTGTTGCAGCATGAGCAGGCGGCCGGGGCGACCGGTCAGCTGCGGATGCATCGTCAGGTTGAAGAGCCCGCCGAAGCGATAGATGCCGCGAAACTCCTCGCTCCACGCCTGATAGGCGGTGGCGGCCGGCTGGATTGGTCGCGATGGACCGTTCGGTCGGAAGAGGAAGAACGGGGCATCGTCGAGCAACCATTGCACCGGCAGCTCGATGATGCCGGTCTCGGCGTGCTGCCAGGGGATGAAGTGGCTCATCATGTTCGATGAGTAGCTGAACTGGTATTTCTGGAGCAGCTGGAGGGTGTTCGTCGAGAACTCCCAGGCGGGCGAGCGATAGCCGGCCGGCCGGCCACCGGTAACCGCCTGCAGCGCCGCCAGCCCCTTGCGCATGACCTCTTCTTCCTCGTCGGCGCTCAGCGTCGTCGGCTCTTCGTGCAGGTAACCGTGGTGGCCGATTTCGTGACCCATGGCATGGATGACCCCAATCAGGTCCGCATGCGTCTCGGCGGTCCAGCCGGGGACGAAGAACGTTGCCTTGAGGTCGTTCTCTTTGAGCAGGTCAAGGATCAGCGGCACGGCGACACGCGCACCGTAGGTGCCGATCGAGAGCAGTCCCGGCTTGTCGAGATTCGTCAAATCTCCGGCCAGCCAGAGCGTTTCGGCATCGACATCGAAGGTGAGCATCACCGCGCATTGCGCGCCGTTCTTCCAGCGTCCCATCGGGCCTCCTTCATCACGTTTCCGGTCGTCCACGTCCGGCCATTGCCACGATCTCTTCGCCAGTTGTGAACCATCGCTCGACCGGGGCCGGGCGGAGTCGCTAGTTTACGCGGCGGATGCGTGGCACACGAACGATCCGATCATGGCACGGAATGTGATTAACGGGGAGATAGGCGGAGGTTCGTTCGATGACGCCACAGCGTTAGACAGCAAACGGTACGTCTTCACGGGAACGTTCAGTAGCCCTCAGTTCGTTCTCCGGTAATGCTGTTGTCAGGTAAAATCGAGTGAAATCAGCGGTGCCGTCCAGTATTTAGCGACAGACTACAGAGGCGGGGATGACATCGCGCTTTTCCGCGAACGTACGTTGTATTAACACCAGAAAGCTGGTACG
>JAICWZ010000175.1 GCA_025966355.1 Thermomicrobiaceae bacterium | reverse complement strand
CGAGCAATCGGTTATCGGGCCGGGTGCGCTCGTTCGCGACTCGTCGATCGGCGTGGAATGTGTCGTGCTCACCTCGACGCTCGAAGGCGCCGTCATTGGTGACCGGGTCCACGTTGGTCCGTACGCGCACTTTCGCGCCGGCACGACCATCGAGAGCGATGTTCACATTGGAAACTACGTTGAGACGAAGAACGCACGGATTGGCAGCGGCACACATGTCGGACACTTCAGCTATCTTGGCGACGCCGAGATCGGCCGGCGGGTCAATATCGCGGCCGGTACGATCACGGCGAACTTCGATGGCGTCGCCAAGCACCGGACGATCATCGGTGACGACGCCTTTATCGGTTGCGACACGATCCTGCGCGCGCCGGTTACGGTTGGCGCCGGTGGCAATACCGGCGCAGGGAGTGTCGTAACGCACGATGTCGCGCCGGGTGAAACTGTCGCGGGCGTACCGGCACGTCCGTTCCAGCGCAAGGCGGCAGCACAGCCTGATGGCGAAAGGGACAACCAGCACTAAATGGATGGACGACTACAGATCTTTGCCGGATCGGCCAACCCAGGGCTGGCGGACGCCATCGTACGCGAACTCGAATTGCCGTTGGGCCGGCGCTTTGTCGGCAGTTGGAGCGATGGCGAAACGCGCATCGAACTGGAAGAGAACGTTCGCGGCTCCGATGTCTTTGTGATCCAACCGATGTGCAATCCGGTGAACCAGAACATCATCGAACTTCTGCTTATGATCGATGCCGTACGGCGCGCTTCGGCCACGCGCGTGACGGCGGTCATCCCGTATTTCGCGTATGCGCGCCAGGAGAAAAAAACGCGCGGCCGCGAACCGGTGAGTGCCAAGGTGATGGCAAATTTGCTCGTCACCACCGGCGTGGACCGGATTCTCACACTGGATATGCACTCTCCGGCGATCGAAGGCTTTTTCGATATTCCGGTTGATCATCTCCGGTCGACACCGATCCTGGCATCGCACTTCCGCCGAGCGTTCACGACCGATCTCGTCGTGGTGAGCCCGGATGCCGGTGGCGTTGGTCGTGCTGAGGACTTCCGGCAGCGTATCGCGGGCTCGCTGGCGATCATCTCGCGTAAGCATCCAGGGCCGGAGCAGACCGAGATGCTGGAGATGGTCGGCGACGTGCAGGATCGCGATACTTTGATCGTCGACGACATCATCTCGACCGGTGAAACGCTGCTCAAGGCGACTGAAACACTGGTTGCCCGCGGTGCCAGCTCGGTGCGTGCCAGCGCGGTGCATGGCATCTTCGCCGCCGATGCGCTCCAGCGAATAGACGATTCGATCATCGAAAAGGTGTACGTAACCGACACCATACCGTTACCGATTGAAGGGCCGCGCGACAAGATTGAGGTGCTGACGGTGGCGCCGCTGCTCGCTGAGGCGATCATGCGGATTCACAAGGATCTGAGTATCAGCGCCCTTTTCGTTTAGCGAACCGCGCGTTTGCCATCAGGCGTACCGGTTGCCGACGGCGATACCCGCCCGACAGATCGATCCAGAGCCACCGGATCGACAGGCAATTTGGGATCCAGGAGTTTGGAGGCTTTGAGTACCTCAGGTTGGATAGAATTGGGCGTTGCGATCGTCGCATATATCGCCCTTGCATTCACTGCTACGGTTGAACTGGGTCTGGCGGCTGTGAGCCGCATCACCGTTCGCGAGTTGATTGAGGAACGTGCTGCCGCGCATCACGTGCATTCGCTCGTCGAACGCCCTCAGGACATTCGCGCCTCGCTCTTGCTCGTTGAGCTGCTCACCACGGCCATTGGAGTCTCGCTGGTTGTCGCGCTCTTCGATCGACAGTTTGGGATGGACAGTGCGCTGCTGGCGCTCGCGCTGAATGTCGTCCTCGTCCTCCTCCTCTCTCGCGCCCTTCCGGCTCTGATTATCGCTGGGGCATCTCGCGAGACGGCTCAGTTTGAGCGAATTGGCGCGTTGGTCGCGACACTGGTCGCGCCATTGATGAGCGTCACGAACGGATTGTCGCGACTGGCGACGCCCGGTCATCGCAATGGTGAGCACGCTGGTGCGGACGAAACCGCTGATGCGAACGGCGACGTTCGTGACGGAAACGGCCATCTCGACCAGGACGCGATCGAAGAGGAGCACGAAATGATTTCGGCGATCCTCGATCTCGATCAGGCGATGGTGCACGAGATCATGGTGCCGCGTCCCGATATCACCGCCGTCTCCGTCGATACTGACGTCCTGGAGGTCGTCGAACTCGCACGGACCGTCGGTCATTCGCGGATTCCGGTCTATCGCGATTCGATCGACGCGATCATCGGCGTCGTCCATGCCAAAGATTTCTTGCGCTTCGTCGATGACGATGCCGCTGATGTCGAGTTGCTTGAACTCTTGCGCCCCGCCTATTTCGTTCCCGAGTCGAAACGCGTGGGTGAACTGTTGCATGATTTGCGCAGCGAGAAGGTGCACCTGGCGGTGGTCGTGGATGAATACGGCGGCACCGCCGGCATCGTCACCATCGAGGATATTCTGGAAGAGATTGTCGGCGAGATTCAGGACGAGTACGATCGCGAGTTGCCGCTGGTCGAGCGCCTCGGACCGGACGAAGTGATCGTCGACGGCCGCATTCCGATCGACGAACTGGCCGAGATCTTCGATACTGACTTCTCGGACGGAGACTACGACACGATCGGCGGATTCGTTCAAAAGCAGCTGGGGCGTATCCCCGGAGCGGGCGAGACGGTCGATGCCGATGGTCTCCGATTCGAGGTGCAGACGGTCGAGCATCGTCGGATTCGGACGGTTCGCGTCGTGCGCCGGGCGGCCCTTTCGACGATTTCAGGGGAGAACGGGTGAGGTTACGATCGAAGCCGAAGGCTGAAGAAACGGCCGAGTTGACCTGGCGCATCCGGCGCATGGACGAAGTCGTGTCAACCATGGATGAGGCGGCTGACCTGGCTCGTGATGGCGCGCCGGTCGGCACGGTTGTCGCCGCCGGTTTTCAGACGGCCGGACGCGGGCGGAATGGTCGCGACTGGCTGGCACCGGCCGGAACGAGCCTGCTGGCGACCGCGATCTTTCGGCCGGAACTTATCGTCGTGCAGGACAGAGAGCTGTCAAAGAAGATCGGTGAACGTATTCGCGATGCGATCGTCGAGGTCACCGGCCTCGAAGCGACGATCAAGGAGCCGAACGATCTGCTCGTTGGTGACAAGAAGCTGTGCGGCATCCTCTGTCAAACCAGTGTCCGCGGCGAAGAGGTCGAGTACTTGCTGGTCGGCTTCGGCATCAACGTGAATATCCCGGCCGACCAACTGCCGTTGGAACGCGCCACGAGCTTGCTGGTTGAAACCGGGCGCGAGGTAGACCTGCATCGGCTGCTCGTCTGCGTACTCGGTCATCTCGCCGAAATCCCAGGTTTAGCCGACCTGCCACTCTATCCTTGACTGAAATTGCCAATGCACGCGAGGCCGTGAAGTCCGCCGGGGAATACGGTTTTGCTATACTCGCAACGGTGCGCGGAACGGTTCGAGGCGGATGTCCCCGTGCGCCTGACCTATTTTGCATGCAGGAGGGCGCGGATGGATTTTCAATTTTCTGACGAACAGATCCAGGTTCGCGACATGGTGCGGAACTTTGCCGAGCGTGAGGTCGCACCGCATATCCAGGAGTGGGACAGCAAGGGGGAATACCATCCCGAAGTGCTCTATAAGATGGGCACTGAAGGCATTCTCGGTCTGCCGATTCCCGAGCGCTACGGCGGTGGCGGCTTCGACTACGTAAGTTTCGCGCTCGCCTGCGAAGAGCTGGAAGCGGTCGATACCTTCCTGCGCGTCGTCATGAGCGTGCACGTCGGCCTCAATTCGTTGACGCTGCACCAGTGGGGCACCGAAGAGCAAAAGAAGCGCTGGTTAGTGCCGCAGGCGAAGGGTGAGAAGTTGGCGACGTTCGGCCTGACCGAGCCGGGCGCCGGTTCCGACGCCGGCAATATTCAGAGCCGCGCTGTCTTGCAGGGCGATCACTACGTTCTGAACGGCGAGAAGATGTGGATCTCGCTGGCGAATACCGCCGATCACTTCCTCGTCTTCGCGACCCTCGATCCATCCAAGAAGCATCACGGCCTGGTCGCGCTCGTGCTCGAACGCGGCATGGACGGACTGACGACCGGTTCACTGCACGGCAAGCTCGGCGTGCGGGCGGGCGACACCGGCTGGCTCAATTTCAATAACGTCAAGGTGCCGGTCGCGAACCGGATCGGCGAAGAGGGCGAAGGCTTCAAGATCGCCATGAGCGCGATCGATCAGGGGCGCTTCACCGTCGGTGCCGGGGCGGTCGGTTTGATCCGCGCCTCGCTCGATGCCAGCCTCAAGTACTGTCACGAGCGCGAGGCGTTTGGCCAGGAGATCGGTAAATTCGAGCTTGTGCAGCAGATGATCGCCAAGATGGTGGCGGGCTACGAGTCGTCACGACTCCTTATCCTGCAAGCCGCCGCGCTGAAGAACCAGGGGATTCGCAACACGCGCGAGACGTCGCTGGCGAAGTGGGTCGCCTGTGATCATGCCTTCAACGCCGCCAACGACGCGATTGAGATTCATGGCGCGTACGGCTATTCGAGCGAATATCCGGTTGAACGCTACATGCGTAACTCGCGTGGTGCGGTCATCTACGAAGGTACCCGTGAGGTGCACCAGCTCGTGCAGGGCGGCTATGCGCTCGGCTACCGAGTCGATCGCCCCCTGCGTTGCCCACAGCCGCCGGCCCAGGCGTGGGAAAAAGAGACCGCCGGGGCGTAGGGCCAGCTTTAATGGCTCACCAATCCGTCATTCTGAGCCGCAGCGAAGAATCTCCTCCCCGTGTCCCTGACGCCTGGTAGCGGGGAAGTCGAGAGAGATCCTTCACTGCGGTTCAGGATGACAATTGCGGTCGCGGCCTTGAGGGTCGAATCAATGTGTGGATCGTTCTAGGCGACAGGACGCAACTTGACGCAAATCATTCCCTCTGGTGCCAAGACACCGAGAATAGCGGACGATG
>JAICWZ010000170.1 GCA_025966355.1 Thermomicrobiaceae bacterium | reverse complement strand
CGACCGCACGCGACATCCCCATCTCAGGCCGCCGCTCCGAGGCAAGCATCGTGAAGATCAGGAGGATCAGCAGAATACCTGAGGCGATCGAAAAGAGGCCCATGATCAGGTAGAACGTCGTGAAGAGGCTCGAAATCGATTCGGCCGTCGAGAGCGCATCGTGCTTGATGGTGTTTACGCCGAGTGAATCACCCCCATCGATCTGATCTAGCGCTTGTCGCAGGCCGGCGGAGGCCGCGTCACTGCGCGCGGCACCCGCTTCGACGCCGCCTGTGTTCGACACTGCGATGAAGCGAGCCTGTCCCTGCGTGCCGGTCAACTCCTGCAGACGACCGATCGGCATCGCGACACCGAGTAATGTGGGTGAAAAGCCGACCGACGAGCCGAATCCGCTACCACTTGATTCCGTATCGTATCCGGTCAAGATCGATCCGGGGGCGATGGCGCCGACCGTCAGTTGATGCGGCTGATTCCGGTAGTAGAGCGTCAAGGTATCGCCGACTCTCGCGTCGACGCTATTGGCAAGATCCGACGAGATGACGACGGAACCGCTGGGCAGCTTCGCGAGGTCAATGCTCGAGCCATCGGTGCTCTTTAGCCCACCGAATGCACCGAGCTTGCTCGGATCGAGCCCCGTGATGACAACGTTGGGCTCATTGAGACGCGTTGTCTCGTCGACGATCGGCGTGCCGATCGTCAGCACCGGCATCACGCCGTCGATGTTCGGGTCGTCCTTGAGCTTGGATTCCAATTCCGTCGCGATCATGGCAGGAATCGGCTCGTTGTTCACCGAAATGCGGCTCTCGTTCGAGGCATCCCCGACGAACGCAACCGTTTCATCGACCTGCCCGAGGCTATCGTAGGTCGATTTCGTTACCGAATAGCTGAGCGTGTCGCCGGTCGTCAGCGAGGCCGCCACGATCAGGGTCGAGAGCATCAGTCCGGCGGCGATCAAAACCGTTTGCGCTTTGCGACGTGGGATGTTGCGCAGCGCCATCTTGAAGATGATTCGGTTGCGCAGGCCGATCAGCGCGGTTAATCCGAGTGCGGCGCCCAGCAGCACGCCGACGACGAGCGCGACGGTCGACATTGGTAAGCCAAAGATGTTATCCACGATACCTCCTTCGGTCGACGCTCAGACCGCCTATTGGCCGACGACGCGGCCGTCGTGCACGTTGATAATTCGGTGCGTCATCGCGCCGATCCGCGGATCGTGCGTGACAATTACGAACGTTTGGCGGTGGATGCGGTTGAGATCGACCATCAGCTGCATGATGCCGTCTGCCGTTTCGGAATCGAGATCGCCGGTCGGTTCGTCCGCCCAGACGATGGCCGGGTCATTGACCAGGGCGCGGGCGATCGTGACGCGCTGGCGTTGACCTCCTGAAAGCTCAGCCGGACGGTGGCTCGACCATTTGCTCAGTCCGACACGTTCGAGCTCTTCGAGCGCACGTGTTCGAGCGGCTTTGGGCGGTTCGCCACTGACGAGGAGTGGCAACTCGACATTTTCGACCGCAGACAGCACCGGCAGCAGGTTGTAGAACTGGAAGACAAACCCCATGTTGCGAGCGCGATAATGCGTCCGTACCTTGTCCGACAGTGTTGCGAGGTCGGTCCCGTCGATCAGAATCTGCCCTTCGTCGATCGTGTCGAGGCCCGAAAGGCAGTTGAGCAACGTCGTCTTGCCACAGCCCGATGGACCCATGATCGCGACCATCTCGCCACGCTCGACCGTCAGATCGACGCCACGCAGCGCCTGAACCTGCATCTTGCCGGTGTGGTAACTCTTGACGACTCCACGCATCTCGATGATGTGGTCAACGCCCGCTTTACCATGTTCACGTCGCGCAAAGGTTGTTGAGACGGTCTGGGTCGTATACATCGTGTTGTCCCTTTCGTCTGTTCGCGCCGCATTGGCGCCGATTTCAGGCAATGTGATCCCAGCGCAGAGAGCGCTTTGCTCTCGGCCGTTTGGAGATTTAGTGAACGTCTTGACGCTATTGGATCGAATGGAGGAGCGGGATCAGCTCAACGTTCGGTGATCCAATCCCCCCGATGCGGTTCCTATGCGGCGCGCTCTCCAGCTGGTGTTTTCATCCATGCAAGACAGGCCGCGACCGCCGCGACGCCGAAGATCAGCACGCCATTCGGCACGTGGAGCGAAGCGGCCGTCGCGTTATCGCGACCGCCGTAGCCGAGCCCGAACTGCACGAAAACGAGAATGAAGAGAATAATGTTCGTCACGACCATCGGCATCTTGTCGCGGCCATTCAGTCCTGCAACGAAAACCAGAACAAGCTGCGCCAGTACCACGAGGCCAGTCAGATTGGCGATCCCGCCATGGATGTCGATCGCGTTGCCCCCGAACCACAGCCCACGGCCGGCGAACACGGCCTGAATGAGCACCAGCAAAAGCGTTAGCAGTGACGTAATTCGCAACCACGTGTAGGCACCCGGCCGAGCGCTCGTAAGTTCTGCATGACCGTTCTCTCGCGTTGCCATAGTCTCGTAACCTTCCCACTCAAACGACGATGTCAACGTTGTGTCCCTGTTATCGCAGATTATCCAGCCGCTCGCGGTATTCTTCGGCGCTTATTTCGTCTCGGGCATAGCGTTCCGCGAGAATCCCACGCGCCCGATCGAGTCCCGACGGATCGCGGTACCAATTGTGTCGTGCGAACCATATGACGACCGCAACCACGGCGATCCAGAAGAAGAACATCAGCAATCTCCAAATCCACCAATTACCGCCCCAATCTCCATGATCCCAGCCGGCGGTGTGCACCAGGACCAACGATGCGTAGTTTGACAGTTCCACGGTATCGACTCCTTCATGCGTTCAACTCGATCTCTGCGGTCCGCTCTTACTGATTCCCATGGTAAGAGGCGAACCTCAACGGTTGTTGGCGTCGTTCCTCAACAAAGCCTCAACATCGAAGCACGAACGTGTCGGAACGGCGTTTCTGGGTAGCATGTCGCTGAGACGACTGCTCATAATCAGAGTATGAACAGGGTCGATTTAAGGATGCGCCTGATGACCAATACCGTTCTCGTCGTTGATGATGATGAAGATATCGTGTCGCTCATGCGCGATTTCCTCGAAGCCGAGGGGTACGCCGTCGCGACGGCCTCCGACGGTCCGAGCGCCTTTGCGGCGCTGGAGCGTGTACCGGCCGACGTCGTCTTGCTCGACGTCATGATGCCCGGGCAATCCGGTTTCGACGTTCTGCGTCGCATTCGGGAATCGAGCGATCTGCCGGTCCTCTTCCTCAGCGCGCGCGATGAGGAGAGCGATAAGCTACGAGGGCTCGGGCTTGGAGGCGACGACTATATCGTGAAATCCGCCACGCCGACCGAGGTGGTGGCACGCATCAAAGCTGTCCTGCGACGCACCTACCGAGGCGATCCACGACCAGCTGAATTGCTCGATTTTGGACGTCTGGTGATCGATGTGCGCGCGCACGAAGTTCGGGTAGACGGTGAGAACGTTTCGTTCACCCCGCGCGAATTCGAGCTGCTGGAACTCCTCGCATCGCATCCGCGCCAGGTCTTCACTCGAGAGCAACTCTACGAGCGGCTCTGGGGCGAGTTCGGCGACCGGCACACGTTGACGGTACACATCGGTCGTCTGCGCGAGAAGATTGAAGCGGACCCGGCTCATCCGCAGTACGTCATCACCGTTTGGGGCATCGGCTACCGCTTCGAAGGTGAGCGCCGAGCGTGAACGGCAAGGCTGGGCGCCGGACACTCCCCATCCGCAAGTGGCTTGCGCTGGCACTCATCGCGCTGGTCGTCATTCCGGTTTGCGTCACCGGCGGTGTCGCCTTTCATATCGTCGGCATCGGTGACAATGGACAATCCGAGGCGAACAACGAGATCCGGACAAGTGTCGATCGATGGGGCGATCCAGAATGGCAGCAGGCGACCAAACAGAAATACGCCGGGCGGAGTATCGACTTCGTTCTGGTGGAAAATGGGCGGACGATCTTTCAGACGAGCGACGATCCACTGAACAACAACTCCGGCAAACTCGCCCGCGAAATCGTCGTCTCACCGTCGAATCCGCGCCAGCTTTTCTACCTCTATTCGAGTCAGTACGGCGGCGGTCGCGCGAATTTCTGGATCATGCCGCTCGTCGGCCTGTCGACACTGCTGCTGACGTTGGCCGGCATCGCCTGGTTCCTGGGACATACGCTGCTTCGCCCGCTCGCGGCGACCGGCGAGGCAGCGCGAGCGATCGCCGACGGTAATCTGGAATTCGAGATTCCCACGTCGCGCGTCCGCGAAGTGGCGGAAGTCAACGATGCCTTCGGCACGATGAGCGATGCGCTGCGTGAGTCGCTCAGCGAACAGGCAGCGGTCGAGCAGGAGCGCCGCATCTTCATCAGCGCGATCGTGCACGACCTCCGTACGCCGGTTTTTGCCCTGCGCGGCTATCTGGAAGGCTTGCAGACGGGCGTAGCCGATACCGCGGAAAAACGCCAGCGCTACGTCGAAATTGCTCAGGACAAAGCGGCCGCACTGGAGCGACTCATCACCGATCTCTTCGAGTTCACGCGGCTCGAATATCTGGAACAGGCGCCAAATCGAGAACTGCTCGACTTCGGAATCCTTCTAACCCGGCAGGCAGATAGCATGCGACCACAGGCGGAGGCCAAGGAAGTGCAACTGACCGTCGCGCCGTTGCCGGACAACTGCACCGTTGTCGGCGACCCACACCTGCTGTCGCGCGCGGTCGAAAACCTGCTGGTCAACGCGATTCGCCACACGCCGAACGGCGGCCACGTCTGGATCGAATGCCGCGTCGAGCCGCTCTGGGTTCGCTTCTCGGTCTGCGATACCGGTGCCGGCATTCCGGAAGCGGATCTGCCGCGTATCTTCAACCCCCTCTTCCGAGGTGAGCAGTCGCGCAACCGGCGCACGGGCGGCGTTGGGCTCGGATTGACGATCGCCCGGCGCATCATGCAGGCGCATGAAGGCGACCTGGCGGCTGGCAACCACTCCGGTGGTGGCGCCATCTTCACCGGCACCCTCCCCCGCTCGAGAGGTACGTGATCCCTCGCAGAGGCGCTGAGGGGGCAGGGATGAATACGTTGAAACACTGCGCCCACAGCGCCCCGGCGGGGGTAACCGGAAAAGCCCTCCACCCACGGACCAGCAGGCGGTAGCCCACGGGAAATGG
>JAICWZ010000336.1 GCA_025966355.1 Thermomicrobiaceae bacterium | reverse complement strand
TTTCGGAAGACCGAAGAGTTCGGTCGCATTCCACGTCGTCTTCGTTGCTAGTTCGTCAGCGTCACTCTCGCGTATCGCGGCTATTCTGTCCAGTATTAGGCGAACATACGCGGGCTCGTTGCGCTCTCCTCGGTGCGGGCTCGGTGTCATGTAGGGCGCATCGGTTTCGAGCACGATTCGGTCGAGCGGGATCTGGCGGACGGCTTCGTGCAGCGACTTGAACTTGCGGAATGTCACCGCGCCACCGAGTCCGATGTGCAGGCCAAGTTCGAGACAACGCCCCGCGAAGGCGGCGTCGCCGGTGAAGCAGTGCATCACGCCGCGATGCGGCGGATTGGTTGCCCGCAGCACCTCGAGCGTATCCTCTTCGGCATCGCGTTGATGGATGATGAAGGGGAGATCGAGCTCCCGCGCCAACTCGATCTGACGGATGAATGCCTCTCGTTGCTGTCGGGCCGTATCGGCTTTCCAATGATAGTCGAGTCCGGTTTCACCGATGGCGACGGCGTTCGTCTTCTGTGCCGTATGTCGTAGTGCCTGTTCCAAGGTATCGTCGTACGCTTCCGCTTCGGTCGGATGGAGCCCGACCGCCAGGTGTATTCCCGCATGTTCGGCGGCGAGCGTGGCACCGGTGCGCCAGCGCTCCGGCGCGAACCCGATAACGATCATCTGGTCGACGCCCGCTGCCCGCGCGTTCTCGATTACTTCATCCCGATCCGCGTCAAACCGATCGAGATCGATGTGGCAGTGGGTGTCGACCAGGCCTGCCACTTCTACTTAACCGTCACACTCTTCGCCAGATTCCGTGGCTTGTCCGGATCGAGACCCCGGAGCAGCGCCAGTTCGTATCCAAGCAGCTGCGCCGGGATCACATTGACGATCGGCGATGCGTCGCCGGCGTCAGCGACCGGAATGAACTCGTCGAAGATCTGATCGTTGACGGGCGAGACTCCGATGGTCAGCGCGCCGCGGCTGCGCATCTCCATGGCACCGGACAGGATGTCGTCGCGGGTTTCATCGTTCGGCGAGAAGACGATGGCCGGAGTTCCCTGTTCGACGAGCGCGATCACCCCATGCTTCAACTCACCACCAGCAAAGCCCTCAGCGTGCATGTAGCTCACTTCTTTGATCTTTAGCGCCGCTTCAAGCGCGGTCGGATATGAGAGCCCTCGGCCGATGATGAAGGCGTGCTCGCGCTGCACGATGCGTGCGGCAATGGCGCGTATGAGGTTGGCAGAGTCGGGGGCGATGGCCTGTTCAATACCGTCGATCGCTTGCCAGAGAAGTTCCCGCGCGACATGAAGACTACCGTTCAATTCGTGTGCCGCCATGAGTAGGATCGCCAGTTTCGCGGTATACGCCTTGGTCGAGAGGACACACTGCTCTGGACCGGCGCCAAGCGGAATGCTGAAATCGGCGAGTCGATCGAGGGTTGAACCCTTTACATTCACCAAAGCTGCAATTTTCGCGCCACGCTGTTTGGCTGCCAGCACCGACTCGATGACATCAGCCGTCTCGCCGCTTTGCGAGAGCGCGATGACCAGGCTCCGGTCGGTGATGAAATGCTCCTGGTACTTGAATTCCGAGCCGACCGTGAAGTTGACGTGCCGCCGGGCAATGCGCGAGAAGAGGTAGGAACCGGACAGCGCCGCATAGCTGGCGGTGCCGCTTCCGACCAGAAACGAGCCATACGATTCGCGAATCAGCGCCGCGAGTTCTTTGACCGGCTCGCTGTAGTGGCTGCTGATATTTCGCAAGACTTCCGGCTGCTCGTGAATTTCCTTGATCATGAAGTGCGGGTAGATCCCGAGCGAGGTGTCGTTGGCGGTCAGCGTGAGCGGTTGGAAATCGGGCGGTTGAGATGCGCCGGTCTCGGCCGACCAGAGCGTCACGCCGTCAGAGGCGAGCCGCGCCATCTGTCCATCTTCGAGGTAATGAATTCGATCCGCGTGGCCGACCAGCGCCAGCGCATCGGATGCGAGATACAAGCCCTTGGTTCCCTGTCCCAGAACCAGCGGTGAAACGTTTTTGACCGCGGTCAGCTGATGCGTCCGGTTGTCGAGCACGATGATGGCGTTGAGACCGCGCAATTGGGCAAAGACTTCTCGCACGGCCGAGATGAGATCGCGATTCGGGTCATCGGCCATCGCTTCTTCGACCAGATGGGCGATGACTTCGGAATCGGTCTCGCTATGGAACTGATGACCGCTCGCGAGCAATCGATCCTTGATGCCACGGAAGTTCTCGATGATGCCGTTGTGGATGACGGCGAAGCGGCCGGTGCAGTCGAGATGTGGGTGCGCGTTCGCGTCGGTGACGCCCCCATGCGTCGCCCAACGGGTGTGGCCGAAGCCGATCGGGGCGTCCGGTAATTCGGCAACCGCGTCACCGATGCGGCCGGCATGTTTGGCGATATCGATATGCCCATTGGCACCAACAGCCACGCCCCAGGAGTCGTACCCGCGATATTCGAGCTTACGTAGCGCGTCGAGGATAATGTCGCCACCGGCCTGATTCGCGCCGACGTAGCCGAAGATTCCGCACATGATAGATAGACCCTTCCCACATGTGCTCACAACAGGCAGAACTGCCGTGGCATAGCCGAATGAAACGGCCACGGCAACCATGTTGTCGAGCAACCGAAGTCCCAAACATTTCGCTGTCGCGGGTACTTATCTGGGAGGGGAATACACATCGGCTGTGCGCTGTCTCGCTGATCGCTCAGCGGCTTTGGCGCAACCGTTTCGACCGTGCCGGCCGGGAGACCACCCGCCGAATGGTTCGCTCGGTCTCCTCCGCGTCAACTTGCCACCTCCATGGCAAGTCCGGGCGCTACGCAAAACGGATCAATCCCAGTGCCCGCCGAAGCCAGCGTCCCTGACTTCTGTCATCCACTATAGCGGGCAGGTCCCAGCGATTCAAGCTCCAAAAGTACCGAGCGAGGTAGTACCTGTGCCCTCGGCTTCAACTGCGATTCGAGAAAAGAGCGGCCAACATTTCTGCCAGATGAAGCGGCAATCTGTATAATCAGGGCGTTGTCCTTCGAGCCAGCACGATTGGGATGATGGAAGCACCAATTCGGCTGTTCGAACATTCCAAAACCGGGCGGCGCCTGCCGCGCATGGCCGCATATGCGCTCACCCTTCAGACCTCTCTCAGTTCAATGATAAATCCGATACGCATCACTGCCCGGTCGGAGCGTCGCTGGGCGTCGATTTCGCGTGCCCTAATCAAGGAGACAGCGCATGATTGATCGCTATACCCGTGAAGAGATGGGCCGCGTGTGGAGCGAGCGCAACAAGAT
>JAICWZ010000007.1 GCA_025966355.1 Thermomicrobiaceae bacterium | reverse complement strand
TCGTTTATGCGGGCGTCGAACCAGGGCGGGCGAGCGAGACGTTGACCGCCATCCTGGATGAATTTGGCAAACTTCGTACAGCGCTGGTGCCCGAGGACGAGCTACAGCGGACCAAGGAGTTGCGCAAAGGGCGCATCGATATGGGGCTGGAGGATAGTCGTTCGGTGGCTGGTTGGATCGGCGGCCAGGAGCTGATTTTCGGCGATATCCTGACGCCGGACCAGGTGATTGAGAAGATCGAGTCGGTGACCAGCCACGATATCCTCGAGCTTTCGCGGGAACTGTTTACGCCCGAGCGGCTGAACCTGGCCGTCGTTGGGCCGCTCGATATCGAAGACGAACTCCGTTCGCTTCTGGATCTGTAGGACGATGGGAAGCAGCAGTCATATTTTGATCGTTGAAGACGAACGGGCAATCGCCTCGTTCCTGCGGCGTGGGCTGAGCTACGAGGGATATCGCGTGACGGTTGCCGATTCGGGCCGGCTGGCGCTGGAAACGGCGCGCGACGATTCACCGAATCTCGTCATTCTCGACGTCATGCTGCCGGATGGCCTCGACGGCATCGAGGTCTGTCGACGCCTGCGTGCCGCCGGGGACGAGTTCCCGATCTTGATGCTGACGGCGCGCGATGACGTGGCCGATCGCGTTGCCGGGCTCGATGCCGGTGCCGACGATTACCTGGTCAAGCCGTTCGCGTTCGAAGAGCTGTTGGCGCGCGTGCGCGCCCTGTTGCGACGGCAGGAACGACACGACGATTCGCCGGAGGACCTGATCTACCAGTTTGCCGACTTGAAGCTCGACACCTCTTCGCGCTTCGCCTACCGTGGTGAACGCCGCATCGATCTCACGACGCGTGAATACGAATTGCTCCTCCTCTTCATTCGCCATCCGAACCAGGTGCTGACCCGTGATCTGATCATGGAACGCATCTGGGGCTACGATTTCCCGGGGGAATCGAACGTCCTCGAGGTCTACATCAGCAACCTGCGTCGCCAATTGGAAGCCGGGGATGAACCGCGGCTACTCCAAACAGTGCGCGGTGCCGGTTACGCGCTCAGGTTGCCCCCCGACTAGCAGAGGTGATCAATGTCCATCCGCGCCCGCATCGCACTTCTTTCCGGCTTCTTGACATTTGTCATTCTCCTGGGCATTGGCGCTGGTGTCTACTTTTTCTTGCAGCGCTCGCTCAATCAGGAGATCGATCGTCGCCTTGCGAGTGTTGCGGCAGGCGTCCCCTCGGCGATTGGCGTAGATAAATCTGCCGACGGCTCCATAACCTATGTTGGGCTCATACAGTCGCTTGACCCGTTTGCTTCGCCAGGTCTGTATGTGCAGGTTACTGACGTTCAAGGTGTCGGAAAGGCGAGAGCTCCGGACGTTGGATCGCAAGTAACGTATTTGACATTGCCGGATGACGTATTACGAGCAACCCTTGCAGGTCGGACTGTCGTATATACAGCTGAATTTCGAGACGTACCAGTCCGGGTATTAAGTACTCCTTTGGTCGACCGGCAGCATCAGATGCTCGGCACCATCCAAACAGTGCAGCCGCTCGATTCGATGCACAAGACGCTACGCACCCTGCGGCTGCTGTTCATGGCCGGACTCGGCTTTGGTCTGCTGATCGCAGCAATCGGTGCTTATATCTTGTCGGGTCGCTCGCTGCGACCGCTAACTGGTATCACGAATACCGCGCGGCGCATCGGCCGCTCGCGCGATCTGAGCGAACGGCTCGAACTGCCGCGCTCGAACGATGAGGTGCAGGATCTGGTCGAGACGTTTAACTCGATGCTCGACCGGCTCGATGACGCCTTTACCGCCGAGCGGCGTTTCGTTTCCGATGCCTCGCACGAACTGCGAACGCCGCTGACGGCGCTACGTGGCAACGCCGAAATCCTGCTCAGGCAGATCGAGATGGGTTCGGTCGATAACACCGATGCCGTCGAAATCCTGACCGATATCCGCGACGAATCGGAGCGGATGGGCCGGTTGGTGCAAAACCTGCTCACACTGGCGCGTGCCGATGTCGGCTGGAGGCCCGATCTTGGCCCGGTGCAACTTGATCAGATCGCGCTCGATTCGGCGCGACTGGCGACGCGCATCAGCAGCACGCACCAGCTCGACGTCGAGATCGAGGATGAAGTCGATGTCATCGGCAATGCCGACCAGCTGAAACAACTGATGCTCATCCTGCTCGACAACGCCTTCACCTACACGCCGGATGGCAGCGCCGTCTCGCTGGTTGTCACCCCACACGACGACAAGGCGGAGATTCTGGTCCATGATTCAGGCCCAGGCATTCCGGCCGAGCAGCTGGAACGGATCTTTGATCGCTTCTTCCGCGGCGAAGCGGCGCGCGACCGGCGCGCGGCGGGCGCCGGTCTTGGCCTGGCGATCGCCCGCTGGATCGTCGACTGTCATAACGGTACGATCGACGCGACGAGCGTCGTGGGTGTCGGTACGACCGTGATCGTCACCCTGCCGCGCGCCGAAACGCCGGAGAACGGTGACGGCGGCAAGCTCGAAGCGCCGCCGCAACCGATCGCCATCGGCGCCGGGGAATAATCAATCGCTGTCGCGGTTCCCGCCGTACTGATCGTCGAGCCGGTCGATCTCCGGCAGGCCGATGAAATCAAGGAACTCCGGGAACGGTGTCACCTGACTCATGGCGGCCTGCGGCGTGCCGTCGCGGCGCAGCGTTTGCAGGTGCGTGCGAACAGCGGCCGTCGACGCCAGCAGCGAGCCGACCGGGAAGATGACGACGCGGTAGCCGAGTGTCTGCAGCCGTTCGAGCGACACCGGCGGCGTCTTGCCACCTTCGGCCCAGTTGAAGAAGAGCGGGATTCCGGCCAGTTCGCGCGCGACCGTTTCGATCTCGTCCTCGCTTTGCGGTGCTTCGACGAAGATCATATCGGCACCTGCCGCGTGATAGCGCCGGGCACGCTCGATGGCGCTTTCAAACCCCTCGACGGCGCGCGCATCGGTACGCGCGATGATGACGAGATCGTCTGACCGGCGGGCCGCGACCGCCGCTTCGATCTTGCCGATCATTTCCTCCGCCGGAACGACCTGCTTGTTATTCATATGACCACAGCGCTTGGGGAAGACCTGATCTTCGAGTTGGATACCGGCGACGCCGGCCATCTCGTAGTCTCGCACCGTGCGCACGACGTTATGCGCGCTGCCGTAGCCGGTATCGGCATCAGCGATGACGGGAATACTCACCGCCTGGACGATGCGCCGCACACTGTCGACCATTTCGCTGAGTGTGGTGAGACCGACGTCGGGCCGGCCGAGGAGCGACGCGGCTATGCCGAAGCCGGTCATGTAGACGGCCGGGAAACCCGCTTCCTCGATGAGCCGGGCCGAGAGCGCGTCATACGCGCCGGGCGCCACGATTGTCGGTGGGTGCGCCAGCAGCGTGCGCAGCCCTGTCGCTCCCAGGTTGTGCCCGTTCAGTAGGTTCGCCATCTGCGTCTCCTTGTTCTTTCGCGCCGAATGCGAGTCCACTCTCGCCCCTCCTGGAATGATAGCTGCATTCCGCTGGTTGGATGGTTGCGTAAGGAGGACAGATTGGCAGGACCAACGCATGGGACGAATCCACCGGCCGATGAACTGAACTTCGGCCTGGTGACCGGTCAACACTGGCTGAGTTGGGACGAAATTCGCGCGCAGTGGGAATGGGCGGAGGCGACCGGCTGGGATTCCGCCTGGACGTTCGATCATTTCCTCTCGCTCTACGATGGCGACGGTGGGCCGTGTATGGAGGGTTGGACGCTCCTGGCGGCGCTGGCGGCGCTCACCTCGAAGGTGCAGCTCGGGCTGATGGTTTCGAGCATTACGCATCGGAATCCGTCGCTGCTGGCGAAGGAGGCGGTGACCGTAGATGTCGTCTCGGGCGGCCGGCTAATCCTCGGCGTGGGCGCGGGTTGGTCGGTTCGCGATCACGAAGCGTACGGCTGGGAATTGCCACCGCCGGGCGAACGCGTCGATCGCTTCGGTGAGACGATGGAGATCTATCGGCTGCTCGAACAGAACGAGCGGACGACGTTCAACGGCACGTACTACACCCTGAAAGACGCGCCGTTCGAGCCGAAGCCGGTCTTCGGCCATGTGCCGATCCTGATCGGCTCGACCGGGCGGCGCATGATGCGTCATGTGGCGCGCTACGCCGATCAGTGGGACGCGGGGGGCACTCCGGAAGAGTATCGGGCGACGGGAGAGCGATTGAACGCGCTCTGTCGCGAAATCGGTCGCGATCCGGCCGAAATCCGTTGGGCCCTCGCCGCGGGTGGCGATCCGTTGGAGTCACCAGAACTGTTCGAGAAGCATGTACGCGCCTACGCCGAGATCGGTGTGCGCTCGTTCATGTTCGATTTTCCGCGGGGTAAAGCAACTCCGGCCATGATTGAAATCGCCGAGCAGGTCATTCCGCGTTTGCGAACAGCGTTCGGCAAGCCGGACCGCGGGCCGCGCTAAACTGTCGAAGCGCCCGCACCTCCTGGTGCCGGGCGCTTCGTGGTCGGTTCATGAGCGTTGCCTGCCGGCGGGACTGCCGCGACGGCCGCAGCGTGGACGGGCACGACCGTCGCGGGGATGCAAACGAGTGTCGGTGGTAGACAACAGTTTTCAGCCAACAGGCCCATTTGTGGCGATTCACTTGCCGCCGTCTGCTTATGCTTTTCCTGAAAAACCCTGTCCCTCAAGAAACTCGAGAAGGTCCTTGCGCGCCTCGATGCTCAAGCTGAACAGCTCAGGCCAGATCGCATCCGGCAGCGACGTGCGGCCGAGTGATCGCTCCAGCATCTCGTCGACCGATTGCGCTTCGCGTTCGGTATCAACGAAGAAGCCGATATCGACCCCGAGTTCCTGTCCGAGCCGCGAGAGCAACGTGAACGACGGCACGCTGCGACCTTTTTCGAGACGCGAAAGATATGACACCGAAATATCGGTGCGTTGTGCCAGATCGGAAAGGGACAATCCCTGCCGCTGGCGCAACCTCCGAATCGCCGGTCCGATGCGCTGTCGCACTTCGGTCGGCGAAACACGACGGTCTTGCTGAGTATTCTCCATTAAACGTCCTATTCTCTTTCCACCGCTCCTCGGTATGCCCATACCGTCTGCGGTATTCGCGAAACGGCGCTGCCCCATTGCACGCGACCGTCGCCTCTGCACATTGAGGTGCCCATCCTCAGTTATGGCCCGACGTCAAACGAGACATCCGCTCCCGGCTACGCGCGTTCCGCCATCTTCTCCGGGTACCAGCCGTCCGTCCGCGCCGTACGTCATTGCCTCCCACAATAGATTGCAGAATTCAATGCAAGACGTATGCCACAAAAGGGAAGACTGTCATAGGATGGATTCGTCCACGCACGTTTCCGCCCGGCGGGACAAGAACAACCGCTGATCCTGCATGTTGAATCAGATGCTCGTATCGGGCAGAAGCAAGTGCTAAAACGAACGTCTGATTCATCACTCGAGGTCAGCCGTCGCAGCGATGTTCCTCCCCTCGCGTGCCGGCACGCCTCGCGGTCCACCGTGCGCCTGGGTCGTCTTACACGAACACTCAACAGTTCCCCGGTAAACGATTGGGCCCAATCATTTACAAACCACCGATGCGTTCGTCGAGTGCAAAACGGCCGTTCGCTGCCCCTTCTGTATCGAGTGAACAGCGCAATCCGACGCGAGCGTCCCTTGAGACTGCGTGGCGGCATCTACCACCCACTGGCTCGGATGCGATAAGCGATTCCGAACCTACAGTGACATTACCGCATTCCTCCTGTTTTGTAAACATGGCGAGGTGATAAAAGTGTCGCCAATCGCACTGTCAACGGTATTCGTATCGTGTAGCGATACGCTTCTCAGGTGATGGCATTTGCACTTATGTCACAGAGCCGCCAGCGGGAATCGCCGGTAAGGCTGCGGCCAACTTCGTGCGGTACGTCCGAGCGATCCTCCATTTTCCGCATGCAGAAGCGGTTCTTAATCGTCAGCATCGCGGTCGGCAAGCGTATGGGAGCGTTCACATTCTGATTCGGCGAATGACATTCAGGCGATTTCAACACGACGCAATCACCCTGGCTCAGGGCCGACGCGCGAAATATTAACAACCCGACGCAAATTCGGCTGTGAGCGCTCACTGCGGCACAAAATGCCCGGTTGAACCAACACTCGGCTATTCCCTGTTTGCTGTCAAATCAGCAATCTGCATGAGACAATCTACAACTGGCCGGTCTACAGCCCACCTGATTGCGAAATGAGAGCGCTCTCATCCGGGCAGATTGTCATCGCGTTTAGCGGGCATAATGCCTCCCCGATGCGGCCCGAAACTGTCCGCTGCGCGGCGTGCTTATTACGCGCAGCGACCGGAAATCGGCGCAGATCGACTGCCTTATCCGCGTGAATTACCAAAAAGAAAACATGTCGCATATGGCTCCGAGCGGCTGAGATTCGTTTGAATCGCACAGGCGGGAGCGATGTTCGAGGCCGGAATAGTGGATCCGGAGGGTGGATTCGCCGTTCTCTCTGATCTTCAATCTTGCCGCGCGTCGTCTGGCGTGATTCACTGATCCATCGTGATCGTGACGACAGACGAACCGATTCAGAATGAATCTGAGCCGCCGGTTGAGTCGCTGCTGGCGAAGTACACGCCGCATCCCTGGCTGATCCATGTCGCGGTGCTGGTGATCTTTGGGATTTGGGCGGCGTTGATGACCTGGCCGCTGGCGACCGATCTGAGCCATCAGCTCGCCAGTTGGGGCGATCCGGTCTTTCAGGCATGGACGCTCGGTTGGGATATTCATGCCTGGACGACCCATCCGCTCAATATCTTCAATGCCAATATCTTCTATCCCTATCGCGATACGCTCGCCTATTCCGACTACCTCTTTGGGCAAGCTATCGTCATCGCACCGGTGTTACTGAAGACCGGCAACGTCATCCTGGCCGACAATCTGTCGCTGCTGCTTTCGTATGCGCTGAGCGGCTTCGCAACCTATCTGCTCGTCGTCGATCTGACCGGCAACCGGCTTGCCGGGATCGTGGCCGGGTTTGCCTACGCCTTCGCGCCCGCCCGCATGGCGCACTTCGAGCATCTCCACCTGACCTCGGCCGAGTGGTTGCCGCTCGCGGTGCTGGCGGCGCGGCGTGCGCTCATGCAGCGTTCGATCAAGTGGTCCGTGGTGCTCGGTCTGCTGGTCGTGGTGCAGGGGCTCTTCGGCATCTACTACTTCTATTTCCTGGCGATCTTGCTCGGGATCGTCTTCGTGGCGTTCCTCATCGCACATCGCCAGCGGACGGCGCTCATCGCGGTGACACAGGCCGGCGCGGCCTGCCTTATTGGCGCGGCGCTCCTGCTGCCGATCCTGTTGCCGTATCAGACGATCCATGACGACCTCGGCATCGAACGCACCGTCGAGGAGATGAACAAGTGGCGGGCAGTGCCGTCCGACTACCTGGCGGTCTCACCGCGCAACCGCCTGCTCGGCGATCATCTCGGCAAGCGCTATTCGCGCGACCTCGAACGCGATCTCTTCCCCGGCGGCATCCTGATCGTCCTCGCGATCGTTGGGCTCTTCAACCGACGCCTCGGTTGGGAGCGCTGGATGCTCTTCGCGGTGGCGCTCATCTCGATTTTGCTCAGTTTCGGTATTACCGGCCATTTCCGCGGACACGATTTCCCACTCCCCTATCGCGTCTTCTACGACTATGTTCCCGGCTTCAAAGCGATTCGGGTGCCGGCGCGCCTCGGGCTGCTGGCGTTGGTTGGGCTGGCCGGTCTGGCCGGACTCGGGCTCGATCTACTTCTCCGTCAGTTGCACCGTGTGCCGCTGCGCGCCACGCTTCGCTTGGTGGCCGCTTCAGGTATTTCGCTGCTGCTCGTCTTTGGTATGGCCGAGGAATACACGACGCGCATCCCGCTTCCCGGTCGCCTGCCGGTGACGCTGGCCGAGGCGCAGCGACCGGACTACGCCTGGCTCAAGGCGCACCCGGCGCCGATGATCGAGTTCCCGATGGGTGAGGGAATCATCTCGTCGTCCTGGCCGAACTTCTGGTCGACCTTCCACTGGAATCAGGTCGTCAACGGCTACAGCGGCATCGCGCCACCGGTCTACTACATCTTTCGCGACGAGATGAGGGCCTTCCCGTCAGAGCGTACGCTCCGCTTGTTGCAGGGGATCGGCGTGCGCAACGTCGTCTACCATGCCGATCCGCAGGCTGACCCGGCGACCGATCGATTCCTGGTCGCGGCACGCACCTTCCCCGATCTGACGCAGGTTGTCGGTGGGCCGGATTACGTCTTCCGGCTTGCGCCCGATCCCTGGCTCTGGGATCTGGTGCAGGCCGTGCCCGGCGATGCCGCGGTCGATCTGCCCGAGATCGACGGCGACAAAGCGACCTACGGCATGCTCGCGGCGATCCTGCAGCGTGAGGGGCATACGGTTTATGGTCGCGGTTCGATCGACTACTGGAACCTGCCTGCGGCACCGAAGACGATCTGTTACGCGGTAACCGGAAGCGACGCTCAGGCGTTATCCGGGCAATTCGAAGGAGCGGCGAAGGTCGACTCGGCCGGATGGCTGACGCTCTACCGGCGGGCATCGTGCTCATGAACGGGCTGAACCTGGGCCAAGCCGCACGGACCGAGCGGATACGGTACTTTTCTCATGCGCCAAAGGGCGTATACGGCGTTCTGACCGGCAGGTCATATCCCGCGCCGGACGCTATACTCAGCAGGCTGGCCGGAGGGAATTGTGCGGCCGCTTGTGTGAGCGGATCGCGTTGTCGATGAGGTATGACGTGCGCAAAATGCGAGTTTGGATCGGGCTGGCGGGAAGTCTCCTCTTCCTTTACCTCGCGTTTCGAGGTCAGGATCTGCACGCCATCTGGGCCGCCTTGAAGCAGGCCAATTACTGGTATATTCTGCCGGCCGTCGCCATCTATTTCTGCGGTATCTGGATTCGTTCGCTCCGCTGGGCTTTCTTGCTGCGCAAGATCGAACGCTTCCGCGCTCGCGATCTCTTTCGCGTCGTCGTGATCGGCTACACCGCGAACAACGTTCTGCCGCTGCGAGCCGGAGAACTCGTGCGTTCATACGTGTTGTCAACACGCTCGCGCGTGCGCAACGCCTCGGCGCTGGCGACGATCGCCGTCGAACGCATTTTCGACGGCCTGACGATGCTCGGCTTTGTCCTGGTCGCCTCGCTTTCGATCGGCCTTACCTCGCAGCTGCGCGAGATCACGATCGTCGGCGCGGTACTCTTCGGCACAATTCTGACCGCCCTCGCCGTACTCGGCAGCAGCCGGGCGCGCGCCTGGACGATCGCATTCGCCGTGCGCCGCCTGCCGCAACGGGTGAGCGCGCCGCTGGAGAACGCGACGCACGCCTTCATCGACGGCCTTGGCGTGCTGCGCAGTCGTGAAGATCTGGTACTTGTCTGCCTGACATCCGTCGCGGCCTGGATGCTGGAGGCGTCGGTCTACGCGGTTATCAGCGTCGGCTTTGGACTCGGCCTGAGCCCGTCGGCGATTCTGCTGGTGACGGCGGTCGCCAATCTCGCGACGTTGGTTCCCTCCGCTCCCGGTTACGTCGGCGCCTTCGAAGCGGGCGTGGTGCTGGCGCTATCCGGTGCGATCGGCCTGCAGCACGACATCGCGCTCTCCTACGCCATCGCGGTCCATGCCGCGCTCTATTTCCCGGTCACGTTGATCGGGCTCTATTTCTGGGGGCGCGAGAGCCTCTCCTGGCGCGATATGCGGGGCCGCCTGGCAACCGAAGAGGCGGGAGACTAAGTGTCGGTCTGGCACGCGATTATCCTCGGGATCGTCCAGGGGCTTACCGAATTCCTTCCGATCAGCAGTTCCGCCCACCTCATTCTGGTTCCCTGGCTCTTCGGCTGGGGCGAGTCGGGCTTGCAGTTCGATGTCGCGCTGCACATGGGAACGCTGGTCGCCGTTTTCATCTATTTCTGGCGCGATCTGCTCGACATGCTGCTGGCCGTGCCGGTTGGCATCCGGCAGCGCCGGCCGTTCGCCGATCCGAAGTCGCGCCTCGCCTGGATCATCGTCTTCGGCTCGATCCCGGCGGCGATTGTCGGTGTACTCTTCAACGACCGAATCGATAACTACTTCCACAGCGACAGCGGCGGCAACACCGCGATCGCATTGATCGCGGTGCTCTTGATCGGTCTTGCGATCATCCTCTGGATCGCCGAGCGCACGGCACGCCATGTTCGTCCGATGGAAGACTTAGGCTGGAAGAGCGGGCTCTTCATCGGCTGCGCGCAGGCGCTGGCGCTGCTGCCGGGCGTCTCGCGCTCGGGCAGCACGATCACGGCCGGTCTGTTTGCCGGTCTGAAACGAGACGATGCGGCGCGCTTTTCGTTCCTGCTCGGCGTTCCGGCGATTCTCGGGGCGGGCGTGCTCGAAACGAAGAAGGTGATCGACGCCGGTTTGAGCGGCAGCGAGCTCACGACCTTTCTCGTCGGCGCCGTGACCTCCGCCATTGTCGGCTACCTGGCGATCGCCTTCCTGCTTTCGTTCCTGCGCAAGAATTCGACGTTCGTCTTCATCGCCTACCGAATCGTCATCGGTGTCGCGATCCTTGGTCTGGTGCTGGCCGGTTTTCGGGCGTAGGGAGTGGGCGATCGCATGCGTCGCCCTCGGTTCAGGCGATCGGGCTGCCGAGTTCCGACGTTTCGTCCGGTTGGAGCAGAATGATGCGGCCGTCGGACTGCGTCGCGCCGAGGACGAGCACCTCGGAGGCGAAACCGGCGATGCGGCGCGGGGGGAAGTTGACGACACAGACGACCTGGCGGCCGATCAGCGCCTCTGGTTCGTAGTAATGCTTGATTCCGACCGATGAACGGCGGGTGCCGAGCTCGCCAAAGTCGATCGTGAGCTTGAGCGATGGCTTGCGCGCCTCAGGGAACGCCTCGACATCAATCACCCGCCCCACGCGCATATCGATCTTCTCGAAATCCTCGATCGTCGCCATCCGCCCTCGCCCTTTCCCGTTTCTTCGTTCAATTCACCATTTCATTCGATTCTACGGTAGCAACCCGCGCCGTGGGCGATCCGAACCTTAAGCTATGCTACGATGCGCTGAACGATGAATGAACGGCGTTTCTGGTGCATACACGGCGTGGGTCGGACCGGAAGGAATGGGAATCATGTCGATCAGCGAGGGTGAGCTGCGGGGCGCGGTGCCGGATACGAGCGGCTCGATGTCATTGAGCGGTCTGAACGGCGAGGTCGACGTTTTTCGTGATGAGCGGGGGATTCCCCACATTCGCGCAGGATCGCTGCACGATGCGTTTTTCGCGCAGGGCTTCGTCCACGCGCAGGATCGCCTCTGGCAGATGGATTTCGACCGCAAGCGCGCCTACGGTCGCTGGGCCGAATTTGCCGGCGAGGGAGGGGTGGAGCAAGACATTCTGATGCGCCGTCTCGGTCTGGGGGCATCAGCCAAGGACGACTACGACGCATTCGACGACGAGACGCGCGCCATGCTCGATGCCTACACCGACGGCATCAACGCCTTCATCCAAACGACACCGGTCCTGCCCGCTGAATACCAACTCGTCAATGCCCGGCCCGAGCCCTGGCAGCCGTGGGACCCATGCGCCGCCTACAAAGTGCGTCATGTGCTGATGGGTGTCTGGCATCGCAAGCTCTGGGGCGTGCGGCAGCTGAAGACGATCGGCGAAGAGATGCTGCAGAAGCTGCGCCTGAAGGGCAGCGCGCCTGATCCGCTGGTCGTGCCGCCCGGCGTCGATTACCAGCAGCTTACCGACGGCACCGACGATCTGAAGCTCCACGCCGAGGGTGTGGCCGGCATTCGCGAATGGCTCGATGGGAGCAATAACTGGACGATCCACGGCAGCCGCACGGCGACCGGTAAACCGCTCCTGGCTGGTGATCCACATCGCGCCATCGACGTACCCAATGTCTACTACCAGAACCATCTCTCGTGCCCGGAGTTCGATGTCGTCGGGTTCTCGTTCTGCGGTGTGCCAGGCTTTCCCCATTTCGCGCACAACCAGCGGGTCGCCTGGGGCATCACGCACGCCGGAGCTGATTATCAGGACCTGTACGTCGAGCGCTTCAAACCGGGTGACCCGACGCGTTATCAGTTCCAGGGCGACTGGCTCGAAGCGGAACACCGTGAGGAAACGATCAAGGTCCGTGGCGGCAAAGATGTCGTCATCCCGTTGACGATCACGCGGCACGGCCCGATCATCGTCGGTGATCCGGCGAGCGGCTACGCGCTGGCGGGTCGCTATTCGGCGACCGAACGGCCGAACACCGGCTTCCGCAGCCTGCTGCCGATGCTCAAGGCGCGCTCGGTCGCCGAATTTGACGAGTCGATGCGCCATTGGGTCGATCCGTGCAACAACCTGGTGATCGCCGATGTCGACGGCAATATCGGCTATCTGATGCGCGGCAAGGTGCCGATCCGCTCGCGGGTCAACGGTTTCCTGCCGGTGCCGGGTTGGACCGGCGAGCACGAGTGGGACGGCTGGATTCCCTTTGAAGAGTTGCCGCGTTCGCGCAACCCGGATACTGGCTTCATCGTCACCGCCAACAACCGCATCGTCGGCGACGATTATCCGTACTATGTCGCGACCGATTGGTCTCCCGGAAACCGCGCCGAACGGATCATCACGCGCCTGAAGGCGATGCCCCAGGCGACGATCGAGGATATGCCATCGCTCCACGCCGACAAAGTGTCGATTCCGAGCCAGGTCTACCTGAAGCAGCTCGACACGCTGGGCGATCTCGATGAGCGCTCGGCGCGGGCTGTCGAACTGCTGCGCGCCTGGGATAGCACGATGCTGCCGGAAAGCGCCGCCGCCGCGATCTACGCTGTCTGGCGCGAGATGACGTTGCGCAACGTGCTGAACGACGGCCCGTTGCACGCGCTGGCGAACGGCTCGACTGCCTGGATGCCGTCAGTGCTGGCGGCGGCCTCGTTATCGACCCGGTTGCGACCGGTCGTCGTTGAACTGCTGGATGCCGGAGATGAATCAGTGCTGCCGGAGGGCAAGCGCTGGCCGGATGTCTTGCGCGAGGCGCTGAACGCCGCGCTCGACTGGATCGAAGAGCGACTCGGCCCCGACATGAACCGCTGGCAGTGGAAAGCGATTCACCGCACCGGACCGGTTCACACGCTGTCCGCCAGCTTCCCTGAACTTACGTCGCAGCTCAATCCGCCCACCGTCGGCGTCGGTGGCGATAGCGACACACCGCAGGCGGGTGGTTTTGGCGGTATCGGTGCGGGCGACTTCAAGATCATGGGGGCGTCAGTGAACCGCTACGCCTTCGATCTCGATGATTGGGAGCGAAGCGGCTGGGTGGTTCCGCTCGGTTCCTCGGGTCATCCGGGGAGCAAGCATTTCGCCGATCAGGTCGAAGCCTGGAGCGAGCAGTGCCTCTACCCGATGTACTACGCCTGGTCGGTCGTCGAACAGCACGCCGAGACGAAGCAGAAATTGACGCCTTCGAATTAGACCGTGTCCTCTGGGTCGTCCGCGCGGGAGCGATTGGGAGGTGGGTTCTGGGAGCAATGCAGCCACAGCGTAAGAGGATTCGGTTGCCGGCCGACATTTATGGACAGCCTGGCACGCGGGCATTGCTTACCGTCGTGGTCGATGGTCGCCGTCGTATCTTTGAGGCGCCGGAGTTAGCTCGCCCCACGATCGATCTTCTCCGCGAACAATCAATGCGAGACGCGATTGCGGTACTTGCGTTTTGCCTGATGCCTGATCATCTGCATTTGCTGGTTCGTGTGGACGGCCTGATTGGAGTGCCCCGGTTTGTCCAAGATTTCAAGGGCAAGTCGACTCGTGCTGCGTGGAACTATGGCCATGTGGGACAACTCTGGCAACGGAGTTTTCATGATCGGCTGCTGCGAGAGTCGGACAACGAACTCGAACGGGTTCGATACACAGTGGCGAATCCGGTGCGCTCGGGATTGGTTGATGAGTGGCAGGAGTATCCGTTCAGCGGATCCTTCGTCTATGATCTGGCTGATCTCATCTGAGAAGCACCCCACCCAGCTATCGTGTCGTAGGGGAGCAACCGGTGTGCTCCCGCCGGTCGCCGTTGTTCCGGCGACCGCGTCTTCCCCGTTCACCCGCCACTGTCGTTCTCCCGAAGGCCACCCAGCGTCGCCCATAGGTGTTCGGGAACTCCGATGCCGCGGTTACGTCGCTGGACGAATCTCGGTTTGTTCCATCGACAATGCGGCGCGGAAACGCCGAGGCGGTCGCCTGCGACGGCGACCGGCG
>JAICWZ010000518.1 GCA_025966355.1 Thermomicrobiaceae bacterium | reverse complement strand
TATCGGTTGGTGTGATTGCGGTTTCCTCGGAGATGCGCCAGAGGAACGACGTTTCGCCAGAGTTGTTGGCGAAGCACATGCACACCGGGGTGTTCGCGTTGTCCTGGTACCGGATCAGGGTGGTATCCACCCGATTGCGTTCGAGCGCGTCGATCACGATGCCGCCGGCTGGATCCCGCCCGACGACCCCGAGTGCCTGGACATCGGCACCGAGCCGTGAGAGGGCAATCGCTTGGTTGAGCGCTTTTCCGCCGGGTACCAGCGTGATCGACTCGGCCAAGGTTGCGGACTCCCAGGCCGGCAGCTCGCTCGTTCGAGCGATGCAATCCACGACGTACGCGCCGATGACGACGAACCGGCGCCCGGCAACGCTATCCATCAGGCCGGATAGTTCCACTGCTGACCGGTACCGCGGTATTGCGCCACTGGAATCGGTTGTGTACCAGGAAGCATCCGCGACCGGTACAAAACTCCGTTCAGATGGTCGATCTCGTGCGCCACCAGGCGCGCCAGCCCACGCTCGAACACGGTGATCTGCTCATTGCCGTCGATATCGACATGCTCGACATGAATCGCGAGCGGTCGCGGAACCTTGCCGCGCACATCGAAGAAGCTCAGACAACCCTCGTACTGCACATCGGTTTCCACTGACTGATCAATGATCGTCGGATTCAGCAGCGTGATCAGCGTCTGATCGGGAGCGCTGACCACCGCGGCCGATCGAGGTATCCCGATCTGCGGTGCGGCGATGCCCATGCCTTTGCTGAATGTGTGGGTGTCTGCGACCCGTGTCATCGCCGATTGCAGCTCAGCGATCACCCGACGGGCGTCATCTGCCTCACGAGGAAGGTCGAACGGCTGCGTAGAGCCGGACAGTAGCGGGTCCCCCTCTTGAACGATTCCGATGGCTGACATTCGCTCGCTGGGAAGCACTTCGGAAGTGGGCATCTCATCCTTCGGGTGATGGTTTTTGAAACGCCATTCGAGCCGGTAGCGCGCATGAAGCGGAGGATTGTCAGTGCTCCAGCAAAACTGTACGCGGTCACCGGATTCTGTCCGCTGAATCGGTTCACGGAACGGCAGCGCTTCCGCGCTCATCGACGTCTCCATGCCCCAGACGTTCGGGCGGCACTCCACCGGGAAATCGAGGCGCACGACGATCCGATCGGTCGGCAGCCGGATTGCCCGCTGGAACCATTGCCCCCATTTGTCGTCGCCCACGGTGTACGAGTAGTCGATGACGGTCGATTCGCCCGGATAGAGCGGGAATCGGGACTCTTCGTTCTCGAACAGCAGCCACAGTTCCTTGAACGCGTCTCGGTCGTGCTGGACATGCCACGTCATTGGTTCATCGTCACAGTGCGCGACCAGATTGAGCTCCTCCCAGGTGAGAGGATCATTTCGATACAGCTCATTGGAGTGCTCCGGCGAACCCGGGTGCCGATCGACAGAGATGCGGATCAGGTAGCGATAGATCGGCGCTGTACCGCAATTTCGGATGCGCCGGCGCTGTGACGCGCGGTAGTTGCCGATGAGGTGGTCGTAATGCAGTTCCGCTTCTTCGAGCTCAACAACCAGGCCGTTGTCATGTGCGCCCGCCGCTGTGGTCGGCTCTGACCGCGGTGGTTGTCCCTTCGCGGACTGCGCGGCGAGCTTGTAAGCGCGCCGGATCGCGCCACCGGCCGAAAGTGCGTCATCAGCTCGCTTCGCGAAGTCGGGTGCCGGAAAGTCCTGTCCGGTCTCAACTTTCGAGACGTACGATCGGTCGTACTCGATCCGTTTGGCGAGCATCGACTGCGACATGCCCTGGTTTTCCCGCCACCGCTTCAGTTCTCCGATGAAATTGGTCGTCTCGTCGGACATCGACGCTCCCCCTGTGATTATCGGTGGGTCGGTGGGCACATGGTGTTCACAGTGCCCTCACCTGCTTGCGCGGGTGTTGTCTGTACCACATGAACAACGCAGCGAGCTCAGCCTCACGATCGAGCCGAGTCCTCAATCACGCGTTCCAGACGCTCAATTCGAGACTCCAGTTCGGCGGTTGTACTCCGAAGCCGGCCGAGCTCCTCTTGGATGGACCGCGCCGGCGTGCCGTCGCTCTCCTGCG
>JAICWZ010000601.1 GCA_025966355.1 Thermomicrobiaceae bacterium | reverse complement strand
GTATAAATCGGGTCCATCGACGCATTGGCGGGCTGCAATCGAACGCGCTCGCCCTCGCGATAGAACTTCTTGAGCGTCGTCTCTTTCTCAGTGCGAAGCCAGACCGCGACGGTTTCACCGTTCTCGCAGCTGTCCTGATGACGCAGGATGACGAGATCGCCGTCGTTGATGAGCGCGTCGATCATCGACAGACCCTTGACCCGCAGAGCGAAGAGCCCCTGTGCTCGGTTCCCGACCAATTCAGTACTAATCTCCAATTGCTCGGTCAGTTCGTCCTGTACAAAATCATCGAGAACGGGGATCGGCAGGCCGGCGGCAATCTGCCCCACCACCGGCACACGGACGATGTGGCGCGGCGACGGAAAGCGGCCAACGATTTCGATCCCACGCGAGATATTGCGATTCCGCCGAATCTGGTTGCGCTGTTCGAGGATATTGAGGTTGTAGTCGACAACGCTGGTAGATGAGATGTCGAGATCACGCTGGATCTCGCGAATCGTAGGAGGATAATTGTTATCTTCCAGGAATCGCTCGATGTACTCCAGCATAGCTTGTTGGCGACGTGAGAGGTTTCGTGCCATCTTCTGCCCTGCCTTTGCCCCTGCGTGGCCTCGAGTTGGGCCACCTGTCCCGCATTATAGGTGCGAACAGATGTTCGTGTCAACGTTTTCCTGTAACGCAACGCGGTTTGTGCGCCGTTCTGATGTACGTACGTCGCCTGAATGGCCCGTTCTGGAGGGGCCCGAATGAATACGATTGACGTTTGTATTCTGGTCGTGTTTCTGGCGGTCTTTACGCTGGCGTTTTTTGCCGGCATCGGGCGGTCGGCCGCGGGACTCATTTCGCTGATCGTCGCTACGATCGCCGCGGCCATCTTCTATAGAGCGGTCGGCACGATTATGACCCATCTCTTCATCCCGATCGATCCGGTTATCGCGCGGTTGGCTGCGTTTCTGCTCTTGCTGCTCGTGGCGGGCGTCGGCGTCGACTATATCCTGCTACGATCCTTTCGCTTGTCGCGCCTGCGCACCCGCCTCGCGCTTGAGCTGAGCGGCGGCGTGCCGGGAATCATCGCGCTGGCGTTGCTTGCGGTCGTTTTGGCCGGTCTTATGGTGGTTGTTCTCACACAGGTTTCCAACAATACGGTGCGTGATCTGCCGGACGGTTGGGGTACCGAATGGCTGAATAACGAGTTCGACGGCTCACCGCTGGCCGAGCAAACGTTACGGCTGACTCCGTACATCTATCGTCCGATCAACATCATCACGCCCGGTTTTGCCCCATCGATCCTGGAGCCGCGGGTCTCTACATTGATCCAGTCGCGGTCTTCGTCAACGGCCTAGCCGGTCCATGTGACCGGCGGATCGTCCCTCGACGGTTCTCAACACCCGCGTCGCGCGCTAAGCGACGCGGGTGTTTTCCACGCAAGTCGTCTGATTCAATTGATCGTGCCGCGCATCGACCTGGTTCCGTCCGAACCGGACGATGGGCGACCAATGCATCGTTGCGAGCGTGTTGAACGATGAAAGGTCGATCAGTGTCTGTCGATACCGCGCGAGTTTTGGAATTTCCACGCGTTCTTGAAATGCTCGCGCGGCGCTGCCAGT
>JAICWZ010000351.1 GCA_025966355.1 Thermomicrobiaceae bacterium | reverse complement strand
CATCAATGACGCCCCTACGAGTTCCCCTCTGCCTTCAAATCCCGGGCCACCGCTTCGGCGGCATCGGCGGCGGCGTCGAGCGTCTGCTGAACATCGCGCTCGTCGTGGGCGGTCGAGATGAACCAGCGCTCGAAGTGGTAGGGGTGGAAGTAGACGCCGCGCTCCATCATCGCCGTGTGGAAGCGATCGAAGACGTCGATGCTGGAGTAGGCGAGCGCCTCACGGTAGTTGCGGATCTTCGTGATCTGGGGCGCGCCTGGCTTGGCGAAGAAGATGTGCCAGAGTGGGCCGACATTCTGCACGATGTTCGGCAGCCCCGCTTCGCGGCAGGCATCGCCGAGCCCGAGCGCGACCTGCGTACCATGGCTGTTCAGTCGTCCCCAGAGTTCGTCGCGATGCTCACGCATTTCGGTGAGCACGACGTTTGCTGCGGCCAGCGCGATCAGGTTGGCGGTATAGGTGCCGCCATGCATCACCTCGTTGCGCTCCTCCATGCCCATCACCTCGCGCGAACCGCCGAAGGCCGCGATCGGGAAGCCGGCGCCGAGCGCTTTGGCGAAGGTAGTAATGTCCGGCAAGACGCCATAGAGTTCCTGCGCACCGCCCGGCGCCACACGGAAGCCGGTGATCACCTCATCGAAGATGAGGAGCGCGCCGTGCCGCTTGGTGATTTCGCGCAGGAATTCGAGATAGCCTGGCTCGGGCGGGATGATGCCGGTGTTCGCCTGGATCGGTTCGACCAGTACCGCCGCGATATCGTCGCCATGCGCGGCGAAGAGCGCTTCCATATTCTCGCGATCGTTGTACTGGCCGATCAGCAACGCGTCGGCGTAGCCGGCCGGAATGCCGCTGGAGGCGGGCTGCGGTACCTCAGTGTAGCCCTTCGGGTTTTCGGCAAAGACTTCTGGGTGGCTGCTCCAGAAATGGGTGTCGGAGAAGCCGTGATAGCCGCCCTCCATCTGCACGATCTTGCCGCGACCGGTATAGGCGCGTGCCAGTCGAGCGGCCGCCATCGTCGCCTCGGTGCCGGAGTTGGCGAAACGGATCAGATCGACGCCCGGCACCATCCGCACCAGCTGCTCGCCGACCTGGTAATCGAGATCGTAGGGGAAGGTCGCCACGCTGCCGCGTTCGGTGATCGCCTGAACCACCGCTTCGGTCACCTTCTTCGGATTGTGGCCGAAGATGAGCGGGCCGTAGCCGAGGCTGTAGTCGATGTACTCGTTGCCATCGACATCCCAGAAGCGCGAACCCTCGCCACGCTCGAAGCAGAGCTCGAGGCCTTTCTTAAGCCGCGCGTAGGAACTCTCACCACCGGCGATCGAGTGCGCGATGCGATCAAACATCGCCCGGCTCTTGTCGAGTGACAGCGGTCGCTCCTGTGCCATCTTCGCCCCCATTCAGCTGCGACGTCATCCGATAGATTGATTGTAGACCAATTCAGTCCGGCGCGAACGGGAACGATCGGGCGTTGCGGTATGTTCTATGCTGTAGTTCAGCGCTATTTCTGTCGACGAATAGGCACCGTTCCCAACGCTGGAGGCATTTGATGACCGAACGTGGACGCTTTGCCGGCACCGTACGCGCCCCCGATTTCCCGGCCGGTTTCGACTGGTTCAACGCCGAGCGGCCGCTGACACTGGCCGATCTGCGCGGCAAGATCGTGATCCTCGACTTCTGGACGTACTGCTGAATTAATTGCATGCAATTGCTTCCGCAGTTGGCGGAAGTCGAGACGCATTTCCCCGAAGAACTCGTCATCATCGGCGTGCATTCGCCGAAGTTCCCGGCCGAACGCGATAGCCGGAGCCTGCGTAGTGCCGTGCTGCGCAACGAGGTCGAGCACCCGGTGGTGAACGACGCGGATATGACGATCTGGTCGAGCTACGCCGTGCGCGCCTGGCCGACACTGATGTTCCTCGATCCGCAGGGGCGGGTCATCGGCAAGCACGAAGGCGAAGCGCCGGCCGATGCACTCATCGACACGGTCGCCGGACTCGTCGAACGCTTCGATGCCGACGGCTTGATCGATCGAACGCCGATCCCCGGCATTCGCCCCATGGCACGACCGGATACACCGCTCGCCTTCCCCGGCAAGATCCTGGCCGATGAGGCCACTGATCGGCTCTTCATCGCCGATACCGGCCATAACCGCATCGTCGTTACCAAACTCGACGGGTCCGAGCCATGGGTGATCGGCAACGGTGCCGCTGGATTGGCCGATGGTGATTTCTCCGAAGCGCGCTTCCACAATCCCGAGGGGATGGCGCTCGACGGCGAGACGCTCTACGTGGCGGACAAGAACAACCATGCGATCCGTCGTGTCGATCTGACCGTGCGGAGCGTCACCACCATCGCGGGAACCGGCGAACTGGGCATGAGTTACGCTCAGGGCGGACCAGCTCGCTCAATCGACCTCCGCTCACCGTGGGATCTCGCGCTGCACGGCACGACGCTCTACATCGCCATGGCCGGTATGCACCAGATCTGGGCGCTCGATCTGACATCCGGCATGCTCTCCCCCTACGCCGGAACCGGCCACGAGGACATTCGCGATCGCGAGCTTGACCGCGCCCGGCTGGCGCAGACGAGCGGCCTCGCCACCGACGGCACAAAGCTCTCTTTCGTCGATAGTGAGACGAGTTCGGTCCGCACCGCCGACCTGCCACCGCTCGACCAGGTTCATACGATCGTCGGTACCGGCCTATTCGACTTCGGCGATGTTGACGGCGCCGGCGATGAAGTCTTGCTGCAACACCCGCTCGGTCTGGCGCTCGGCGACGACGTGCTCTATCTGGCCGATGCCTACAACCACAAGATCAAGCGCGTTTACCCAGCCGAGCGCCGCGTCGAAAGCTGGCTCGGCGACGGAACAGCCGGGCTCACCGACGGCACCGGCAGTGCTGCCCGTTTCCACGAGCCGGCCGGTCTGGCAGTCGTGCTTGGAAAGCTGTTCATCGCGGATACGAATAATCACGCGATTCGAGTAGCCGACTTGGCGACGGGCGCGGTGACGACGTTGGAGGTCGAGGTGTAGCGCTCCGGGGGCCCTTCGCCCGGGACCGAGGTCCCGTGCTCCATAGACGAAGTCCCCTGCGCGGGACTGAGAAGACGCGAACCGCACGTCCTTTAGTCCCCAAGGGACTTCGTCTAT